>JBBSZT010000040.1:8770-20099 GCA_038044585.1 Nanobdellota archaeon | reverse complement strand
TTAATAATTAAAATGAGAGGAAATACAGCTTATGAACACATATCTAAATTGCATGAATTTGATTTTATTGAATCTGAAAAATCAGGAAGAACAAGGTTAATAAAAACAACGCTTAAATTTTATGAGTATTTTGATGTTGTTGATAATGAATTAAAAGAAAAATTTAAACAAGTTGATACTAAACAAGAAAATGAAACTCAAACCTAGTTTTTATTTAACGTTAATAATATTATTTACTTTATTATTTAGGCTGTATTTTGCTTTTTCTATAAGCGGTTTTAGCAGTGATGAATCTTATTTTCATTTGAGATTGATAAATTATATACAAGAGCACAAATTTATTATGTTTTATGATCCTTTAGGTTATCAAGGTCATGAAGTTTATTATCCGCAGTTATTTCATATATTGATGGCAATATTTTCATTTATTCCATTTTTTCTAAAAATAATTCCAGCATTAATAGCCTCTAGTTTAGTTATAGTTGTTTATTTAATAGCTAAAAAAATAACAAAAGATAATACCTCGAGTTTATTAACAGCATTTCTAGCAGCATTTATTCCAATAGAAATAAAAAATTCAGTTAATCAGATATCAGTTTATACCTTAATAATACCAATAATTTTAATTTTATATTTATCATTAATAAGCATAGAACAGAAAAAATATTTTAATTTATTTATTATACTGTCATTTATCTTGCCTTTGTTTCATCCATTATCATTTTTGTTTATATTTTCATTAATATTCTATTTTATATTATCAAATACAGAATCGTTATTCATTTCAAAATATAGAAAAGAAATAATTGCATTTTCATTTTTTTTAATATTAATAATAAATTTTTTAATATACAAGAATATATTTTTACAATACGGTCTTAGTTCGATATGGCAGAATATTCCAGATCCTTTATTCTCCCAATATTTTAATAATATAAATATATTGGAAGCTATTTATTTAATGGGTGCTTTGCCAATTATACTAGGAAGTTTAGGAATCTTCTTTGGATTGTTTAAGGAAAAAGATGATTCAATAATATTATTAACTGCAGCTATACTTGCTACTTTATTTTTATTATCTATAAAAGTACTAAATCTTCAGATAGGTATATTATTCTTAAGTATTTTCTTAGTTATAATTTCTTCATTAAGCATATTAAAAATCAATGAATATTTGAAAATAACTAAATTTTCTAGATTTAAAAATTATCTGCCATTTATTTTAATTTTATTAATAATTGTTTTAGCATTTATACCAAGCTATTTTGTTGCTAAATCTATACCAAATTATAAATCACAAATAGAAACCTTTCAATGGATTAAAGAAAATACACCTGAAAATTCAACAATACTTGTACCATTAGAATTAGGAAATATCTTAACGAGCGTTGCTGAAAGAAAGAATATCTTAGATACAAACTTTTTATCTTCTCGAAATGTAGAAGAAAGATATGAAGATGTTAATACTGCTTATGTTACATTTTCAAAAATAAAAGCTTTTGAGTCATTAAGAAAATATGAAGTTAATTATATTTTTATAGATGATTATGTAAAGAATAAATATAAAATTACAAAATTACTTTATATAGATGATAAATGTTTTGAGGAGATAAAAAATGATGTTTACAAAGTCTTATGCTAGAGTAATTTTTTTAATAGCTTTAACTATAGTTATTTTATTACTTCCAAATCTAATTAGAATTTCAGGAACCTATATCGGAGAAGATCCTTATTTTTATATTCGAGTTGCAGATACGATTAAAGATGATAATATTGAATATGATGAATTAAGTTATTCTGGACGCCCATTTGCATATTCCCCGGCACAACCGTTAATATTCTCATATCTAAAAAAGGTTTTACCTGAACAGATGATAATTAACATTATCCCAATCATACTTGGATTAATCTCATTATACTTATTTTATTTAATATTAAAAGAACTTAAAGTAGAGCCTAATGTAAATTATTTATCTCTAATCATATTAATCTTATCCCCACCTTTTATTTATATTTTTAGTTCTTATAATACATTTACAGTTATAACATTAATAATATTATTAACTTTTTATTTATTAATTAAAAAAAATATGGTTTCATACTTATTATTTTTTATAATTCCATTTTTTGGATATCAGTATTCATTATTAACCCTAATTTTAGCATTAGTATATTCTATAAAAGAAAAAAATACTAAAGGGTTCTATATTATATTATTAATAAGTCTATTATCTTTGCTTATAGTTTATCTTCCAAGTTTATCAAAATATGGTTTATCTGAATCATCTAAATTTGATAAAGCATTAAAATATAAATCATTATTCTCTGATTTGGGTGGAGAAGCTGGAATCAGCATTTTTATGATATTTTTGAGTTTATTTGGATTAAGTTATTTATGGAAATCAAAATATAAACATTTTTTTATTTATGTAACATTAATTTTATTTATAATCCTTATATTTTATTATCCTTCATTTATCATTTACTTAAGTTTCCTTCTATCTTTTTTAGCGGCTGTTGGTATGATTTATATAATAAGATCTAAATGGGAATCAGAGACAATAAGGAAATTAACAATGTGGATTCTAATTCTTGGATTAATATTCTCGAGTTATAACTTTGTTAGAGAAATTTCATTACAAGAACCAAGTCATGAGTTATATCTCGCATTAAACTTTTTACGGGGTTATGATTCTTCACAAAATGTTGTATTTTCACATTATTCCTATGGAATATTTATTAATACAATTGCTAATAAGAAAAATTTTATGGATACAAAATTTTTATATGCTCCAAATTTAAATAAACGTTATCAAGATTATATGACGTTGCTTTACACTAGAAATGCAGATCTTGCAGAATCTATAATTAATAAGTATGAGATTAAATATATTATTATAACAAAAAAAATGAAACAGGGTTTAGTTTGGAATCAGGAAGATGAAGGATTATTATTTATTCTAAATACGGGAAAATCTTATAATAAAATTTATTATAATGATGAAGTAGAAGTATGGAGAATTAGAAAATGAAAGAATTGATGTTATGGATATCATCATTTTTTGCATTATTAATTTCACTATTCTGGATTCAGGTAATGTATTTTAAGGAATCAAAAATTGAGATTGTAAATAAATTCCCAAAAGTAAGTATAATCATTCCAGCTTATAATGAAGAAAAAGGGATTGCCAAAACAATAAGATCTGTTTTAAATTTAGATTATCCAAGAGATAAACTTGAAATTATTGTTGTAGATGATAGCTCAAAAGATAATACCGGTAAAGTAGCTAAGGGATTTAAAGAGATAAAATTAATTTATAATAACCATCGCGGTCTTGGTAAAGCTTCTGCACTAAATGAAGGATTAAAACATGCAACTGGAAAATTCTTCGCTGTTATTGATGCAGATTCTGAAGTTGAAGAAAGCTCATTAAAAAGAATAATAGATTATTTTGAAGATGAAAGAACAGGTTCTGTAATTAGTTCAATAAAAATCAGAAATCCAAAGAATATTTATCAGCATATTCAAAGACTCGAATATATTTTGGCAACTTTTATAAGAAAATTAATGTCTAAAATAGATACTTTACATATTACACCAGGTGTTTTAAGTGTCTATAAAACTAATTTAATCAGGAAATTAGGGGGTTTTGATGAAAATAATATTACAGAAGATTTAGAAATTGCTTTAAGATTACGTGCGAACAATTATTCTGTAAAAATGAGTCCGGATTCGATTACTTATACAAAAATTCCAAGTGATTTTAAGGAGTTATGGAATCAAAGAATTAGATGGTTTAGAGGTTTTATCTCTAATAACCTAAAATATAAAAAAATGTTTATGAATAAAAAATATGGGGCAATGGGTAGATTTCAATTGCCATTAAATGCTCTAACATTTTTTACAATTATTGCTTTGTTTGTAGTAATTAGTTATGAAATAGTTACTTGGATTTATAATTTAATATTCAAATTAATATTATTAAAGTGGAATATAATTTATACAATTAACTTTCCATCATTAAAAGAATTATTGTTAAGCTTGGATATAAAAATTTATTTTCCATTAACTGTTTCGCTTTTATTATCGTTTTATTTATTAAATAAAGCTCATAAATCAATGAATGAGAAATTAATATTTAATCCAGCTATATTAATATATTTTACTGTTTATCCAATACTTAGAACATTGCATTGGATAACTGCATTTTATAAGGAAGTAATAAGAACTAAAAGAAAATGGTAAATGAAATTAATTACAAAAAGTTTTTATTAATAAGTTTAGGATTTTCAATTATTGTATTTGTTGCAGGTTTATTACTTGGAATTGGTCTAGATAATACTAAGGTTAATGATCTTGTTCTAAACATAAATCAAAATGAGTTAAATACAGAAAGTTATTTTGTTGAAAAAGAATTTGTTAATACTTTTGGAGGGGATAAATGTAGTTTATCAACTCCAAGGGTGACCGCATTATCTGAAGAAATCGTTAGAATAGGGAGATTATTAACAAGATACGAAACTACTACTGTTTTTGAACAATCAGAATTTAATTATTTAAAAAGAAAATATTCATTGTTAGAGATAAGGGCATATAGTTTGTTTATTTCATTGAAACAAGAATGTAATTATAACTATACAACAATATTATTCTTTTATGACAAAAATCAAGATGATTCATTGAGGCAGGGCTCTATATTAGATGCTTTAGTTAATATCAAAAAGAGCACAAACATATTCTCGTTTGATAGATCCTTCGAGGAAGATCCAACACTAGAAACCGTGAAAATACATTATAATATAACCATCTCACCAACTTTAATAATTAATGATAAAATTAAAAAAGAAGGATTAACTGATTTAGAATCAATATTTAATATTATAAATAAATAGGATTATAAATTTTAAAAATAGGGTAATTAATCATTAATATGGTAGCCTGTGAATTATGTGGGAGTTCGCGTAATCTTGTGAAAGCAATTGTAGAGGGTAGTATCCTAAATGTATGCGAAAACTGTGCCCATTTCGGCAAAGCAATAACATTATCAAAAAACCAACAACAGATTAAAAACGTAAAGAAAACAACAACCGAAATAGTTAATGTGATTAATCCAGATTATCCTACTTTCATAAAAAATGCTCGTGAAAAAATTGGGATAAAACAAGAAGAATTAGCTAAAAAAATAGATGAAAAGGTTTCTGTAATACATAAGCTCGAGACAGGGCATTTACAGCCAACAATTTCATTAGCAAAAAAACTTGAAAAAACCTTAAATATTAAATTAATTGAAGTTTACCAAGAAACAAATGAAAAATTAAACCTTAAGGATAAAGAACTTACAATAGGTGATTTAGTCAATCTAAAAAGCTAACGAAACCTTTAAAAATTGATATTTTAAAGAGAGATTATGGAAATTAAGATATTAAAAGATGAAAAGAATAGAATCGAATTTGAAATAATTGGAGAGGATCATACTTTTTGTAATGCAGTCAGAGATGAACTTTGGAATCAAGAAGATGTTGAAATTTCTGCTTATAACATAAAGCATCCTTTAATCAGCAATCCAGTTATGTTGGTTGAGGTAAGCAAAGGTGATCCTAAAAAAGCCTTACAAAATACTGTTTCTAGTTTAAAGAAAAAAGTTAAGGAAATAAAAGACAATTTTTAAAACAAAAATTATTTAAACTATAAATCTTAATTAAACCTTATGGAAGATAGTACAAATGTTTCTGTTATTATTATCTACTCATTTGCTTTTTTATTTGTTGTATTTTTATTTCTACAGCAAAAAGATTTGATAACACCTACAACGGGCTATGCTTTGTTTGACACAAATATTTTTAATGATTTAGGTGGCTTTTCTTTAACAACTTTAATTATTTTATTTGTTGTTTTAATATTATTGGCAGTCGGTGGATTCTTTCTATATAAAAAATTGAAGAAAAAGAAAGAAATTTCTTTAGAAGTACCAAAACCACCATTAACTGAAAAATCTATATCTAGTTTAGATAAAGCATTTAATGTTCCTTCTCCAAATTTTCAGGAAGACGAAAAGCAAGAACCGAGCATGAATGATGATTTAAATGAATTATTCATGGAAACTCCTGAGGAAAATGTTAAAAAGCATGTTGAAGCAAAACCTCAAGAAATTAAAGAAGAACCTGAATTTGATTTACAACAGCTAAAGAAACTTGTAGAGTTATTAATGAAAAAAAACTATACTAAAGAAAGCATTGTCAAATATTTAAGAAGCAAAAATTATTCTTTAGCACAGATAAAACAAGCAATTAGTACAATAAACGAAGAAAATATTAAAAATTATGTGCAAGATGCACTATCTCAAGGATTTAGTAAGCAAGATATAATTAAAAACTTACTAAATTCTGGTTGGTCTAAAGAAGATATAATAAAATATATCTAATAGAAACCTTTTTATTTGCTTATATTATAAAAACTGAAATGAATTTTAAGAAAATATGGAAATTTATATGGCATGATGATTCTTTGTTGTCTTGGATAGTTAATGTTATCTTGGCTTTTATTTTAGTTAAATTTATTATTTATCCTGGACTTGGTTTAATACTTCAAACAACATATCCCGTAGTAGCTGTAGTATCGAGTAGTATGGAACATAACGAGAATTTTGATATGTGGTGGAATAATGCTCAATCCTGTTATTCTGAATTTAATATAAACAAAGAAAATTTTAATAATTATATAATAAAAAACGGTTTTAATAAAGGAGATATTATGTTCTTAAAAAGCGCAAAAGATATTAATAAGGGAGATATAATAGTTTTTAGGGGTAATTCAAATAATCCGATAATCCATCGTGTTGTAAACGTTTATGGGGATAATAATTTAAAATATTATCAGACTAAAGGAGATAATTATAATACTAACTGTAAATCCTATCCTCAATTGGGTGAAACTAAAATAGATCAAAGAAATATAATTGGTAAGGCATTTTTTAGATTACCTTATCTAGGATGGGTAAAAATTGGTTTTACAGAATTAATTAATGTTTTTAGAGGAGGAAATTAAGATGTTATTTTGTCAGAAATGTGGTTCAATCTTAGCACCAAAGAAAGATGATCCAAGGAAGATAGTTTGCACAGGTTGTGGTTATGCACCAAGACAACAGAAAATGTTGAAAATAGGGGAAAAAATAGAGAGCATAAAGAAGTTGGAAATTATTGATAAGACCATGGAAACATTACCAAAAACAGAAGTTATATGCCCTAAATGCAACCATAATAAAGCATATTATTGGTTAGCGCAGACAAGAGCAGCAGATGAGGCAGAAACAATGTTTTTCAGGTGCGTAAAATGCAATAATCAATGGCGCAGTTACTAGAAAGCTTTATTTATTTTTCTTTTAACTTAAATTAAATGCAACAACCATATAAAGAAACTTTCATTAATGAATTACATGAAAATTCTAAAGTCTCTATATCTGGATTCATTGTTGATAAAAAAGAAAATAGCATTGTAATTAATGATAATACAGGAAATTTAGCAGTAATCATACAAACAAACATTAATCTGAATTCCTTTGTTAGAATATTTGGTTATTATGTTAATAATGAGTTACAATCTCATTTAATACAAGATTTAAGTGATACGAACAAGCAACTTTATAATAAAGTAAAACAAATTTTAAACCAAAAGCAATAAATACTTTTTTGAATTAGCTAAAAAAATGAAATTAATATTAAATGAAACAAAATACTTAAAAGAACCTATAATGATTATTAGCGAATTAGTTAACGAAGCTACTTTTAGAATAGATAAAGACAAAATAGAGTTAATAGCAATGGATCCTGCGAATGTTTCTATGGTTATTTTTAAATTATTAAGTTCAGCATTCTTAGAATATGATGTAAAGGAACCACTAGAAATTTCCCTTAATTTAGATAATTTAAAACAAGTTCTTCGAAGAGCTAACCCAAATGATATAATAACTTTAGAATTAGAAAATAATAAACTTAAGATAGAACTTAAATCAGATACTAAAAGAACATTTAATTTATCTTTGCTTAATTTAGAAGAAAAACAACAAAGAGTTCCGGATTTAAAATTCCCCTTAAAAATTGAAATAAGTACAATGTTATTTGACCAAGCTATTGAAGATATGGGAATTATTTCAGATTCTGTAACTTTTTATGTAGATCCTGAAAAATTCTCCATCGAGTCTTTAGGAAATTTAACAACAGCAAAAGTTGATTTAGTTAAAGGTGATAATATCTTAATCGATACTAGTGAAAAAGTAAAAGCACGTTATTCTGTTGAATATTTGAAAAAAATAATAAAAGGAAGTAAAATAGCTGATAAAGTTACTTTGCAGTTTAATAAGGAATATCCATTAAAAGCAAGCTATAAAGTCATTGACAAGATGTTACTTGAGTTTATTTTGGCGCCAAGAGTGGCGAATGATTAAAAGCAAAATTTTATATATAAATATATTATAAAATTGTTATGCAGAAAAGAGGTCAGGTTACAGTATTTGTTATTCTTGGTATAGTTATTGTTGTTATCTTAGCGCTTGTTTTTTATTTATACGGTGAAAGGCTTAAAATTCAGACTCAAGAGCAAACTAAATTTGATACTTCTACTGTAGAGCCATTAAAGACATTTGTCCAAGATTGCATTGATAAATATAGTTTAGAAGGAATTAATTTAATTGGTAAACAAGGAGGAGAGATAAATCCTGGTTTTTATCAGAACTGGAATTGTGTTTCTCCTGGAAGTTGTGATAAAGTTAGTTACGCTTGTTATACAACAGAATACTCTGCATGTTATAATAAAAAACCTTTCTTAAAAGAATTTGTTCAAGATGAACTTGAAAATTATTTAAAAACCAAAATTGTTCAATGTGTTGATTTAAATAAGATTAGAAATTCTGGATATACTGTAAGTGCAGGCGAATTAAAACTTAATGTTTCTATGGGAGATTATGCGACTATAGTAAATGTTAATTATCCAATTACAATAACCAAAGGAGATGCTGTATTAAAACAAGATAAGTTTAGCAAAACATTTGATGTTCCTCTTGGAAGATTGATTAAAGTTGCTAGCGATATAATTGATTTAGAACAAAATAGTTTACAAGGCACCGCATTCTTTGATGGTTATTTAATACGAAATAGAGGTGAAATTGAAATTGAAAGACATATTTATAGAGATACTGAAATTTATATTACTAAACTAAGGACAAATCCTTATATATTTCAAATAGCAATACAAAATTATGTTATTCCTTTTCCATAAAAAATGAAACATAAATTAATAAAACAAAAAGCATTATTTCAGATTTTATTAGTTATCAGCCTAAGCTTTTATACCTCATTTTCATTTGCTGCACTAAGTCAACCATCAAACCCATCAAGTAATTCTAATGGAGAAAATAAATTAAATTACTTTGATTTAATTAAACAAGATTTATTACCAAGTGTAGATGCTCAAACTTCAGATAAAGTTTGTTGTGAAAAAACTTCTACTATTTCGATATATAAAGGTACTTCTTGTGTTTATACAGAAGAAAGCAATTGTGATTCAAATTTACCAGATTCTAAAAAATTACCTGTTGCATGCGAACAAACAGACTATTGTGTTCCTAGTTGTTGTATTAATGATAAAGGGCAATGTGAATCTAATGTAGAAAAATCAATTTGTGAAGTTAACAGGGGCATAGCTAAAGCAGGTGAATGTAATGCAGTAAATGATTGTAGAATAGGGTGTTGTAGTTTACCAAGTGGTGCTTCATTAACAACGCTAAGTCAATGTAAAACAGCGATAAAAGATTTTAGAGATTTAAATATTGAGAATATATTTGATGAAAATATTAAAGATGAAGCTACTTGTGTTCAAAAAAGTCGAGGAACAGAAGAGGGTTGCTGTGTTTTGCCAGATAAATGTGAATTCGGAACAAGAAAAGAATGTAATGATTTGGGAGGAGATCCTGAAAGTTTTAAATTAAATACATTATGTAGTTATCCTGCTTTAGGGTGTAGAGTTACAGAAAAACATCATACAAGTTGTTATCAAGGTAAGGTTTATTGGTTTGATTCTTCTAATAACAGAGAGAATGTTTTTGGTACTACTTATGGGCCAGACGGATTAATTGTTAAGCCCAAAGATAGTTGTACAATTACTTATGATCAAAATACAGGTGCAATAACAAATGATTTACAATGTGGAAATTGTGATTATAGCTCTGGTTCAATTTGTGATGATACAACATCAGAGTTTAAAAGTAGATTAAAGCAAGCAGGTTCTAATCAAAATGATTTAAATAAAATAACTAATCAATGTATAAGTTTAAATTGTCCTGTGACTCAACAAAGTAAAAAAAATTCTCAAGGAAGTGCAATTAATCCTTGGATGAGCCAACCCAGGAAAAATGGTGAATCTTGGTGCGAATATGAAGGAGCAACAGGAGAAGGAAAAGATTTAGTTGGATCAAGACAGTATAGACATATTTGTAGAAATGGAAAAGATGTTGTTGAGGAATGTCAAACTCAAAGAAAACAATTTTGTGTCCAAGATGAAATTCCAACTTCTGTAACTGAATTTGATAAATCGTTTTCTCAAGCAAACTGTGTAGCAAATAACTGGCCCATTTGTAGTGAAGCAAATAAAGAAGAATCATGCAATCTTGATTTAACATATAATGAAATATTAAATCAATGTGGTGGTGAATGTGAAGTTTTAAGAGGAATTGAAGGAAAGGAAAGTGATTTTTCCAGTTGTTGTACTAAACAACTTTGTAGGGAACAAAAATGTGAAAGTTTTGATACAGATTGTTATTGGAATGATGCTGTAAAGCTTTGTGCACCAGCTGTTCCTCCAGGTACTTTAGAAATTCCTAAAAAAGATGAGTCACAAACAACAACTTTAGCCCCAAGTGGATCTGAAATTTTTTCTTATCAATGTAAAGAAATTTGGGCTATTGAAGGTCCTGAAAGCCTTTATGATTGGAATTGCGCTGGAAATTGTGAAAATGAAAATAGAGGAAAGTGTTCATTACAACCAACTGTTGACTCGTGGAATAATTATTGTAGGAGTTTAGGAGATTATGGTGCTCATTATAATGTTGTTGAGCGTTTTTCAAGACAAGGTTTTGTTGTTTCTCAACCAACAGGTTATGAAGCAACAGATGCATATGAGTGGGACGATTCATTTATACCAGAACAAAGTCCACCAAATCCAAGTCAACCAAATAAAAATGATTTTAATGTTGCCAAAAAACCATTAAATGGAACAATTTATACTATTTTATCTGCAATTGATTTAATCGGATCTAGAGTTTCTACAGGGGAATTAGAT
>JBBSZT010000040.1:0-8670 GCA_038044585.1 Nanobdellota archaeon | reverse complement strand
TGTAATAAATGCAATGATTTTGAAATCTGCGATGAATATAAATGTGCAAGTCTTGGTCAGGGTTGTGAATTAATAAATCTTGGTTTTCCTGGAAATGAAACATGTGTTTGGAAATCTAAAGGAGATATAACATCTCCAGTAATAAAACCATTACCAATTGCTCCATTAGCATTAAGTGATTTTAATTTAATTCCAGCGTCTACAGGAATAATGGGTGGTTATGAATTCAAACAAAAAATACCTTCATTTAAGAAAGTTCAAATTGGTATAGAAACTAATGAATATGCACAATGTAAAATAAGTAGATTTGCTGAAAAATCTTATGATGAAATGACAAATTTCTTTGGAGGAAATTCTCCTTATTTATTAAAACATATAATGGATATTCCTCCTGCACGTGAAGGAATTTCTCCAAATGAAGATAGAATCGAAGTAGAGTCTGGAAAAATTAATAACTTTTATGCTAAATGTCAAGATATAAATGAAAATAAAAATGAAAAAAGTTACTTTATTAAATTTAATGTCGATGATGCTCCAGATTTACAACCAGCAATAATTGAAAGTTTTAGCCCTAAGAATAATGCATTTATTAAATATAATTTAAATCAAACTTCATTAGCGATATACTTAAATGAACCAGTAAGGTCTATTAATGGTTGTAAATATTCTACTTTAGATCAAAGTTATAACTTAATGCCTAAAGGAATGTCATGTTTACAAGGATTAGTTAATAGAAATCAATATTCTTGTAATACTAAATTAGATATAAAACCAAATCAAGACAATATTTTCTACTTTAGATGTAATGATACCTCTGGCAATATAAATGTTCAAAGTCAGCCTATTGATGGTTATAAATTAATTGCAACTAAACCATTAAAAATTACTCAATCAGGGCCAAATGGAAATATTTTAGTAACAGATGTTAATTTAACTATAACAACTTCAGAGGGCGCTGAAAATGGCAAATCAAAATGTCATTACAGTTTAACTAATGCATTTAATCCAGATTCAATTAAATTTACAACAACCGATGTAAGTAATCATGAAACTCAATTATCTTTACAAAATGAAAAAGATTACAAATTTTATCTATGGTGCAGAGATGTTGCAGGAAATGAAGATAATACTACAATACAATTCCATACAACCACCCCTGATTTGAATATAACTAATGTAGAACCAGATAATAAAATAATTTACAATGAAAAAGTTGAATTAAAAGTAACTACGATTGGCGGAATCAAGCAAAATGGAGAATCTGACTGCAGATATGATGGTGCTGGTTCAACTACAGGTATAAATGATTATAAAATAACTCAAGGACAAGAAACAACACATTATAAAAATATAACATTACAAACAGGTAATTATAAATTAATAATAACATGTACAGATCAATATAAATCTGATAAAAAAGTAATTAATTTTGAAGTTGATACAACTGGAACTCCTAAATTAATTAGAATATCAAGACAAGGAGAAAAATTAATTATTTTAACAGATAGAGAATCTGAATGTCATTATTCTCCTAACGACCGTAACTTTGACTTTTTACAAGCAAACTTAAAGATGGTAACAGACAATAATTTGCAACATGCATTACAAATTGCAAACTCTAAAGTGTTCTACATAAAATGCCAGGATTTGAATACAAAACAAATTAGTCCTACTTATACAATCTATGTTTAATAAAGCAAAAAATTATAAATTACTTAATTAATTTAATTGCATGGAAAAAAGAGGGGTATTAGAGCAGCCATTCTATTATATTTTTGCAATAATCTTAATCTCGTTAATTTTTATTTTTGGCTACCAACAAATTATAAGGTTACAAAACTTAAATGAACAGGCTAAATTTGTTACTTTTAAAAGTGATTTTCAGGATGCTATAAATAATATTTATTATAAAAACCAAGGTTCTGTTATAACATATTCTTTAGATTCGCAAAATAAGCCATTGATGTTACCAAAAGACGTAAAAAAAATATGCTTTAAAAAAATAAATAATGATGCAGAGGTTAATGCAGAATCAAAATACTCTACAAACTTTATTGTAAATAATTTAGTTCCTAAAGAAGGTTTTAGTTTTAAAATAGAGAATAATGAATATTGTGCTGAAATAATAAACTCTAAGTTCTCATTTAGATTAGAGAATAAATTTATCAATCAAGGAACTATTGTCGAGATAAGATGAGATCCCAAGCTGAGTTTAATTGGATTTTTATAATTGTAGCAGGAGCAATAATACTAACTTTTTTTATTAGTTTTGGCTTGAAATATAAATCACTGCAGGATGAGAAATTAGCAATTGAATTATTAATCAATTTTGATAACTCATTGACGAATTTGCAGGCATCTTCATTTAATACATTTGACGTAATAAATGTTCCAAAAGAGATTGAATTAACATGCAATAATTTCAATATAGAAAGCAAAGATTATGCGAATACAAAAATGATTTTTTCCCCTAAAAAATTAAACAATAAAATTTATATTTATTATAAGGAATTTAAATTCCCGTTTAAGGTTGATAGTTTATATTATATTCTTAATCAAAACAATAGATATTATTTAGTTTATAATTCAAATGATAAAAAAGCAGAGGAATTTGCGCAATCTTTAATAAATGATTTGCCTGAAAAAATTAAATCAAATTTAATTATATCAAATGTCAAAAAAACCGACGGGAAAAATATATTTATTAATTCAAATTTAGGCAATTCAAGCGATGTTAAAATTGTTCTTAATCAAGATAAAATTTTAATAAGCAAGAACAAGATAATTTATGATGATGTTAACAAGGAATTAGTTTACGGAATTATATTTTCCGAGGATTTTGACTGCGTTTATAATAAATTAAAATCTAGCTTAGATAAAGTAATTCAAGTTAACCAGAAAAAATTAGTTTTATTGCAAGGAGAAAATTGTAATTATAATAACCTTATACAATATTTAACAAAATTAAAGACAATGCATTTTTCAGATACAATATCATTAGAAACTTTAAATTTAGATCTAGAATCAAAAAATTGTCCAACATTATATTAGAAAAATTTATATAGTTGTAAAAATACAACATAAGTTGTAAAAATGCAACTATTAGGACAGGTATTTGGATCAAAGAATAATATAAAGGTTTTAAGATATTTATCTAGACATGAGAATTGGGAATTTAATATTACTGAATTAAGTAAAGATATTAAAATAAATAAAGGGGTATTAAGCAGACTGATAAAAAAACTAAAAGAGAACAATCTAATTAAGGTAAATCAAAAAGGAAAAATTATACTTTTTAAAATAAACAAAGAGCATTTATTAATGAAAAATTTTATTATCCCAACATTTAAATTAGAAGAAAACTTATTTAATGATTTTATTAAACCAAAACTATTGGGGTTAAAATCGGATAATATTTTATCTATAATATTATACGGTTCTTATTCAAGTGGAAATTTTAAATTAAATTCTGATATAGATATATTGATTATTGTAAAAAATAAAATTAAATTAGATGATAGGATTAATGAATTAAAAAAATTCTTTCTAGAAAACGATTTATTATTGAGGATAGATGTCATGTCATCAAAAGAGTTTAAACAGCTATCTAAAATAAAAGAACCTTTAATTATTTCAATAGAAAAAAACCATAAAATTTTATATGGCAAAAACCTTGATGAACTACAATGAGAAATGAAGATAAAGCAAAAGCTAGAATAAGATTAAAAGATGCTGATGAATTTATCGTAAGCTCTAAAGACAATTTGGAAGTTGGAAGATTTAAAGCAAGCTTAGATCATTCTATTGATGCTGTAATCGCTGCAAATGATGCATTCACAATCCATTTCGTAGAGCAAGTAGCATCTCAAGATCATCATGAAGCAATCACACTTCATAAATTAGCCGGGCAAAAAATTAGTGAAAATAAAGCTGTAGAAATACTAGAATTGCTGGAAGAAAGACATCGTAAAACTTACAGAACAACATCGGTAAATAAAGATTTAGCAGAATTAATGTTCAAACGTGCAACAAGGTTTCTAGATTGGGTTAAAATTAAAATAAAATGAAAAAAGCTGAAGTTCAGATGCAGGAAACAATTATGGTAATATTTATAGTAACAATTATCATCGCTCTAGGCTTATTTGTTTTTTATAGATATAATGCTAATGCAATTGATCAAATAAAATTAGAATATGAACAGATTAAAGCTTACAGTTTACTAGCTACCTTGCCAAACAACCCTCAATTACAATATACTTCACAAGGAAATCCTGAAAATGCTCTAGATACTTTAAAATTGTTGAATGTTAATCTAGATTATATTGGATTTAAAGAAATTACAATAAAACAAATTTATCCTGAAACAGAAAATAAAACCTGTTCTACGTTAAATTATCCTAACTGTAATTTATATAAGATATATTCTAAACTTCCAACAAAAGTGAATAATGTTAATATAATAACAACTCCTGTTTCACTTTATTTTCCATTAACTAAAGAATCTAAAGCAGCTGTATTAGAGATAAAATGGTATTATTAAAAAAAGCACAAGTGGAAACAGTTGGATTAGTTATAATAGTTATAATAATTGCATTTTCTTTTATCTTTGCATTGCAATTTATAATCAAAAGTCCAGATAATAAAGTAAATGAACGTTACTTGCAATTAAATGCAGATAACTTGCGTAGTGTAATTCTTAAGACAAACATTGAGCAATGTACTATCAAAGATGAATTAATTAATTGTAATAATTATAATACTGCAACTTGCTTGCAAAGTTGTAATGATTTAAATTTAGTTATACAAAAAATTATAGAAAATAGCATAAAAAATAATTATGAATTCTTGGCAGGAAATATTAAATTAAAAAAAGGAAACTGCGATAAAGATATTATCTCAAGCAGCATTCAACCCTTCCCAGACATTGATTTTAATGTAAGTTTAAAGCTCTGTTAACGACGATAAATAAAGGTAGACCTAATTTTATACCTGGTTAGAGATTTTATGATACAAGGCCTAAAACATTAAAGTTTATAGGATTTAATTTTTTAATATAAATCAGAACAGAGAAAACTTTATAAATAGCTGAATTGTAGTATCTTTAGTGATATTCATAGATAGAATATCTAGATTCAAAAAAAATGAAACACAAAATGGAGGTGTTTTTTAGAATGCAAAAAATAAAGAGTATTATTAAAAAAATTGGTGCTATTTCTACAGGTGCAGCTTTTTTAGGCGCTACATTAACTGGTGCTTTAGCTGCTGCGGATTTAAAAGATTATCCAACACCATTTGTTGATTTAACAGCAAAGAAATTTAGTTATTTAGGTGTTGTTGGAACTGACTCTCAAGCAGTTGATAACTTAGGATTAGCAGATATTACCGCTGGTTTAAGTGCTGCAAAAGTTCCTGGAACAGGTACAAGTGGGACAGTAAGTGTTGTCGGTGGAAAATCAGAAGATGTTCCATTAGGAGACAATATAGCTTCAACAAATCAACTTGATAAAGAACTTACAGATTCTGAAGTAAGTAGCTTACTTGATTCAACAATAAGCTTCCAAGGTTCAGATTATGATATAAGTGAGTTTGTTGAACTAGGACAATTTAATAATATAAGTGCACAAACAAGTATAGCTGGTGCTTATCCAGATGATGACTATAAGGATAGAGTTGTTTTAACAGCTGTACCAGACGCAATAAAATATTATTTCAGTTTTGATGAATCTATACAAGTAAACAAGACAAAAACAAGCGATGCTTTAAACTTAAAATTCCTTGGAAAGACATTAAAAATAACAAGCATTGATTCCGCAAGTAAATTTACAGCAAACGTTGGAACAGAGAATTACTTAAAAGTTGGTGATTCCGTTACAACTAATACAAAAGTTGTTAAATTAATTGATGTAGGTTCTGGTGGAAACGTAATTGTAAGTGTAGATGGTGTACAAGATGTTATTGATGCATCAACAACAAAAACAATTAATAGTTTAGAAATAAAAAACGATGCTACATTCTATACAGACACTAAAGCAGAAAGATCAGCTTGGTTAATTACAGGAAAAGATGCTACTGAAAGTTACACGAATGGAGATGCTTATGTTGGAGAGGATAAGGATGATCCACAATGGGTATGGAATATTGGTAACTTAAATACAATTGGCAGTACTTCAATAAACAACACTGCTCAAAACGCTATTCAAAGTAGTGGTGCATCTGGAGCAGGTCCATTTATAGGTGTAGAATTAGATCATAGCTTTAGAGATGGTTCTGATGAGCAAGCAGTTGAAATTGGTAAATGCATTGATTTGCCAAATAACTATGTAAGTGTTTGCTTAGATAGTTTAACTGTAGCAGATACAGATTATTCAAAGTTACAATTTGAGTTATCAGATAACGTAGATTTAAGTTCAGATTCAAAGTACCCTGGATTTAGTACGGCAAGTACAATACACGTGTCTGCAGGTAATTCAGATGGACTTAAATTACTTTCCGGGTCTACAAGTGGACTTACAAATCTAACAAAGAATACAAACACAGAAGAAGTATGGATTGTTAATCAGTCTGTATTCTACAAGAACAAAGACAATAGTAATAAGAAAACATTCGCAGGTAATGTAACTCCTGGTAACTACTTTGCACAAATAGTATTCCAAGATACAAAAGATACAAATCTACAGTTAAATTTAACTGGTATTCAAAATGGTGGTGGTAATACTAGTAATATTGTAGGGAATGCAATTATACTAGAATCTATTGGAGATAGTACAACAGATTTGGTCGCAGGTGTAGATAGTCTTAGAACATTCTGGACTTCGACTGCACAAGCTACAACTTCGCTTGGTGCAACAAAATCAAGTGAAGAAGCAGGAGAAGTTGTCTGGCAAACTACAAACTTAGGAACTAAAGATGAAAACCATAGAACAAAATATGGTATTGTTGTAAAAGAACCTAAGAGTCAAGGTGCAAGCGATAAAGTTGAATTAAGTATTCCAGGAGATCAGGTACAAGCTAATGTAGTTGTTAAGGGAATAGCCAGTTCTAGTGGTGGAACTACCAGCGGGGGAGTTGCTTTAGCAAGTTATGATTTAGCACCTTCAGGAATGCTTGATACACAAGTAACTACACCAGCAAACTACAACTTAATTTTAGTTGGTGGTCCAGCTGTAAATAGATTAAGTGCTCAATTCCTTGGAGTAACATATCCAGCTTATGGAGAAGCATCTGGATTAAAATCTGGAGAAGCTGTCTTAAGCTTGAAAGCCAATGGAGAAAAGGTAGCATTAATCGTAGCAGGTTGGGATGGAACAGATACACAAAGAGCAGCTGCTGTATTGAAAAATTCAGAAGCATATAAGGGTAAATTAACTGGTACAGAAGTTAAAGTATCTGGTACAACTTCAAATCCAACAATAGTTAGCGCATAAGCCTAACTTCTTTTTTTCTTTTTTTTAATTAACAAAAGCTTTTTAATATCCTAAATTTCTAAAATTATTATGAAAAAATCTAATCTAGCATTAGTTATTTTTATTGTTGTTATAATGATGTCAAGTGTTATAGGATTTATATACTCTCCAAAGGATAATGCTGTTTTAAATTCAAATTCTATTGATTATAAAGGATTTAATTTTGAGCAAACAGCAGATAATAGATTTACCACAACATTTAATGGAAACCAAGTTATTTTTGATTATTCTCCAACATCTTTAGAAAGCATTAATTTGCCTATATTTCAAATAACACAGAACAAGGTTTATTTAATTTTTAATCCAGGAGAACGTGATTCTAGTTTAGATTATAGTATGTCAAAATTAGCTTATACTTTGCAGGTTAATGGGATTAAAAGTGTACTAGCATGCTCAAAAGAAGAAAATTGCCCCGGTGAATTACCTATAAAAGACTGTAATAATGAGGCATTTTACTTTAAAAAAAGTAATTTAACGAATATTTATAAAGATTCAAAATGTGTTATTATAGAAGGGAGTAATGTTAATATAAGTAAATACGTCGATAAAATTGGTTTAATTTTAATAGGAGTAAAATGAAACAAGAGTCTAAAGTAAAAATTTTATTTTATGTATTAATAATTGTTTTGATAATAATAATTTCATTTGCTGTAATTAGTTTTAAAAAACCAATATTAAACAATAATTATATCTATACAAGCCCTTCTGGAGAACAATTTCAGTTTTTTAAATCCAAAATAGGAAATATTACACAGCATATTGTTACTGTTTCTACTTTCAATAAAGAAGGAGAACATAAGTATGATATTCCTATTATGAATGATCCATATTCATTAGAGAAAATCACCTTGATTAAAGATGTTAAAAATAAAATATTAACAAAAAATACAGTGTTTGTTACTGTAGACCCTTATTCAGACAGCAAAAGTGTACTTGCAGCTGTTGAAATAACGAGGGTAATTGGAACAAACGATTATGGCGTTTTTAAGATTCCTACTAAAGCAGCTACTTACAAACAAACAAACACAACATTTCCTTATATCACATGTAAGGATGCAACGAAGCAGACAGGAGTTATCTATTTATTTGTAGGCAATGAGACAAGAGTTGTTCCTTATGGAGAATGTGTTATTGTAGAAGGTAAGGATTATGATGATTTAATAAAAGCAGCTGATAAATTAACATTGCATTTGCTTGGTGTTATGTA
>JBBSZT010000039.1:15028-17777 GCA_038044585.1 Nanobdellota archaeon | reverse complement strand
GGTCCTGTTTTTGCTTTATTTTTTCAAAGTTTTTCTTTAAATCAAACACAAATTTTATCATTTTTATCTATATATGCGGTTTCTACAATATTATTCGAAATTCCTACCGGAATATTTTCGGATTACATTGGAAGAAAAAAAACATTATTAATCTCTTCGATTTTAGCATCATTATGTTTTTTTATATTTGCTTTCGGAAACAATTATTGGTATTTTGCAATCGCTTATTTGATAATGGGTTTAGCTGGAGCATTTAGTTCTGGAACAGATCAAGCATTTTTGTATGACACTTTATTAAATTTAAAGATAGAAGATAAATTCAAGAAAATCCTAGGTAAAACTGCTTTTTTAGAAAATTTAGCAATTATCTTTAGTATGGCTGTTGGAGGATTTCTATTTAATATTAACACTAAATTACCTTATCTGTTAACTGCTTTGATTGTATCCTTAAATATATTCATTGTCTTATTTTTTAAAGAACCGGAAAGAATTAAGTCAAATAAAAATTTGTTAAAACACACATTTTTAAGTTTTAAAATATTCCATAAGAATAAAAAATTATTGATGCTTTCTTTATTTAGTGTTATAACGATCTCTGCAGTTGTTGTTAGTTTCTTCTTAATTCAGCAATATTATAAATTTATAGGAATACCCGTTACATTAATTGGTTTAGTGATTGTTGGGTCTAAAATAATTGAATCTTTATCCTCAAAATACGCTTATATAATTGAGAAAAAATTAAAATTTAAAATTTCTATAATCTTAATTGCATTATTTGTAGTGCTGGGTTATATTTCAATGTCTTTATATTCATTTTATCTAGCATTTTTATTTGCTTATTTATTAAATATAGCATTAGGCTTTTCTGGACCTGTTTTTAGTGATTATATAAATAAATATATTTCATCAGACAAAAGGTCGACAATTTTATCCATAAAAAATCAGTTAAAGAATGTTGCTTTCCTTTTAATCCCACTATTGGTAGGAAGGGTTGCAGATAAATCTCTACAATTGTCTTTTAGTGTAGTTGCAATATCCGCAGCGTTATTATATATAGTTATAATATATCACTTAATTAAACTAAACAAGGATTAAAATGCTTAAATTCTATAACTCGTTGACAAAATATTAAACCGATACATTTATATATCACTTGTTACTTTATTATAACATATGTTACAAAATAATAACAGTTATAAAATACTAAACTTATTTTTTAAGTTTCCTAGAAAGAATTTTCAGCTAAGAGAGATAAGTAGATTGACAAAAATTGCTTTACCTTCAACTAAAAAATATTTAGAAGAATTATCTAAGAATCAATTAATATTAAAAAATAGGGAAACATTATATAAAAGTTATAATGCAAACCTAGAAAACAAAGATTTTAGATTATATAAAAAATTTTCCACTTTAATAACGCTGAAAGACCTTGTTACTGAAATAGAGAATAAAATAAATCCAGATGCTATTATAATATATGGTTCTGCCTCTAGAGGGGAAGATATAGAAGATTCGGATATTGATTTATTTATAATTGGAAAGGAAAAAGCGCTTAATTTAAACAATTTTGAAAAAGAATTAAATCGTAAGGTGCATATAATATTTGAAAATAATATAAAAAGTTTAAGTAAAGAGTTTTTAAATAACTTAATAAATGGAATATTATTATATGGATATTTGAAGGTGTTTTAAATGTTGCTTTGGGATATTAAATCAAATAAAATAAAAAGAATAAGTGTAGATTTAGAAAGACCAAAAGGAAAAATAAAATATGGCTCTTAAGATTTATAATACCATGAGTAAAAAGAAAGAATTCTTTAAACCACTCCACGAGAGAAATGTGAAATTATTCGTATGTGGACCTACAACTTATGATTATAGTCATATAGGACATGCAAAAACTTATGTTCAATTTGATATTATTGCAAGATATTTGCGTTATTTAAAATATAATTTATTCTATTTACAGAATATTACAGATATAGATGATAAAATTATTAAGAGGGCAAAGGAACTAAAAAAAGATCCTTTAAAACTTTCTAAAGAATATGAAAAATATTATTATGAAGATATAAAAAAATTAAAAATAAATTCAGTAGATAAATATTCAAGAGCAACAGATTACATCAAAGAAATTGTTTCTCAGGTTCAAAGATTAATTAAATTAGATTATGCTTACAAAATAAAGAATGGTTATTATTTTGACTTAAGTAAATTTAAAGATTATGGAAAATTGTCTCATAGAACTATTTTAGAAGCTGAAGATTCTGTTTCAAGGATAGATGAAAGTGTTAACAAAAGAAACAAAAGAGATTTCTGCTTATGGAAATTTTATAAGGAAGATGAACCATATTGGGAAACTTCTTTGGGAAAAGGTCGTCCAGGTTGGCATATAGAGGATACAGCAATAACAGAAAAAGAATTAGGAAAGCAATACGATATTCATGGTGGAGCTAGGGATTTAATATTCCCTCATCACGAAGCAGAAATAGCACAAATGGAATCTATCACAAAAAAACCTTTAGTTAAATATTGGTTGCATACAGGATTTTTAAATGTAAGAAATGAAAAAATGTCAAAAAGTTTAGGAAATTTTATTACAATTAAAGAAGCTTTAGAAAAATATTCTGCAGAATTATTAAGGATGTTTTTTATTAGTACACATTACCGTAGTCCGATTAATTTCGATGAAAAAAATCTAGAACAAGCAAAGTCTAATCTAGAGAAAATTAATAACTTTTTAATTCAA
>JBBSZT010000039.1:0-14928 GCA_038044585.1 Nanobdellota archaeon | reverse complement strand
TTTAAAAAAATGGCATTACTTAAATTTTTAAAGGACAATGAAAATACCAGAAAGATATTTGGTAAGAGAGAGCTAGAAATCATCTTCAAACAATTAGATGGTATGCCTTTAAAACAATCAGAAAGAAATAGATTAAGTAGGGACATAAAACCAAAGTTTGAATTTATTAGAGAAGTTGATAACTATAAAGAAGAGTTTAATTTAAAACAAAACCAGAATAATAAAAAAATAATTAATGAAGCGGTTAAAACAATACTTGAAGATGAATTAAAAGAAAAAATAATCTCAATACTTCTTTTTGGTTCCTCTGCTGATAAAAGTTTCACAAGAAAATCTGATATTGATATTTGTGTTATATTTAAAGAGGTAACATTAAAAGAAGCAACCAATTTTAGAATCAGGATCTCTGGACAGCTTTCCAAAAAAGTTGATATTCAAGTTTTTAATGTATTACCTATGAAAATAAAAAAAGAGATTGCCAAAAACCATAAGATTTTATATAAAACAAATAGATTTGATAATATTAATTTTTCCATAAGGTATTTAAAAGATGAGGATTTTTTTATAAATATAAAAAAAATATTCGGATCTGAAGCATGAAAAGAGTAAGGGATAAAATAAATGAAATTAACAAATTCTTAGATGAATTTAAGGATATAATTCCAAATAAACTAGAAGAATATAAATCCAATATAGAAAAGAAAGCAGCATGTGAAAGGTATGTTGAAAAAATAATAGAAGCAGAAACAGATTTAGCTTTTTTAATAATAAAGGATAAAAAATTTAAAATTCCAGAAGATGATGTTGATGCATTCAATATTTTATTAGAAAATAAGATTATTGATATTAGCTTAGCAACAAAACTAAAGAAAGCTAAAGGAATGAAAAATATAATCTCTCATCAATATGGCGATGTTGATGATGAAGTTGTGTTTGAATCAATTAAAAACGAGTTGGAGAAGGACGTAAGAGAGTTTATTAAGAATGTGAAAAAGAGATATTAAGATGATTTATTTTTATAAAGCCGTATAGTTTTTCTCCATTTATAATATTATTTCTTAATTCTGTATTTAAATCACCCAGATTTTGTTCAAAAATTATATTTATTTTATGTTTTAATTTCTTTTCATATTCATTTAAATCTATTTTATTTTCATTAGCTCCTAAAAATAAGTCTATATCACTCTTAATATCATATTCTCCTTTAGCACAGCTTCCAAAAAGAATTATAATACTTGGATTACGTTCTTCAATTAAATAATCTATTAAGCCAGACTTATAGATTTTTTCTATTATGCTGGTTTTTTTATAATATCTATAATAAAAATTCTCTGTGTTTGCCCTATATTTTGGATAAGGTTTAGTTTTAATTTTAGTAATCAATTCTTTACCCTTTAATTCTAGTAATATTCTTTGAACTGTAGTTTTTGGTACGTTTGTTATTTTACTAATTTCCCTAAGATAAAATTCTCTAGAAGGATTTTCAAAAAATAAATCTTTTATCTTTTCTATTTGTCCCATTTTTAGTACAATTGTACCATAATCGGGACATTTATAAATGTTTTCATTTAATCGGTGATAAGATTACAAAAGAGGTTCTAAAGAAATAAATTAACGATAAATGGATTATTTCTGCAAATGTGTAAGGTTATTTAATTGAAGATTTTAATTTCGGATATATTATAAAAAAAGCTTAATATCCGAGTTCTTTTAGAAAAGTATAATTTGCTACTTGAACTTCGCTTCTTTCCCAATTATTTACTTTTATTATTTCATTAAAATGTTTCCAAACATCATCTATAAGTTTATTTTTATAGAATTCATGGAGAAAAAAGGAAAATCCTAAAATTTTAATTTTTTTTAATTTATTGTTGTTTGAGAAGAATATTTGTCTTATAAATCTTCTATCATCACAAATTATGAATTTTAATTTTAATTTAAATGCTAAAGCGCAACATTGCGACTCTCCTTTATCTAAATTTAATTTTTCTAATTGCTTACTAATTTTTAATGTCCTGCCTTTTAATTCAGTCATCTTAACTAATTTTAATATTAAATTATCGTTTCCTTTTTGTATTTCTTCCTTAACGGCTTTTGGGATGAATATTTTAAAATCTATTTTACCCAAAAATTTAATTAGTTTTACTCTTCCTAATGCGAATAAAGTAGAAGAATCAACTACTAAAGGTTTTGGCAATATCAACTGCCCCCTTGCCGGTCTTAGAACCAATTATTACAGCTTCTGCATCTTTCCTAGGTAATAAAAGAAATATTAAATCACTGGTTATTATTCCTTTATTATATAGATCTACAAAAAATAATAAACTTTCTCTTGCTCTTTTTTCTTTTAAGTAGAATTCTCTTATTGCTTCTCTAATTAACTCAGATTTCGAAACCTTTTCAATTTCCCCTAACTCTTTTAACCCCTCTTCAGATTTTTCATCTAATACTATCGTGGTTTTCATGGTATGTATTGTTGTCATATTACTATTTAAAGCTTTCTATCTTTTAACAATATTTATCCATTAAATTTATGCTTGTTAGATACAAACTAAAGGTTATTTGATAGAAGATTCTAATTCTGGTTATATTCTAAAGAAATTGTAGAAAAGCTTATATATAACTTAATGTTATATAAAATATAATATGATAGAAACTATTTCGAAGGTAAGAAGTGTTGGTGGATCCCTGATGGTCAGAATTCCAAAAGACTTAGTTAAATTGAAGTCTATTCAAAATGGACAATTAGTGAGAATAAAAGTTGAAAGGGTTAAAAAGAGTTTTTTTGGAGCATTAAAAGGTATAAAGATTAAAGATGAACATATAAGGAGCAGTGATTTTGACTAAAATTATTGTTGATTCTTTTGCTTGGATAGAATATTTAACCGCTACGAATAAGGGAAGTACTGTTAAAAAATTAATTGAAGATGAAAATAATGAGATTTTTACGCATATTTTAAGTCTTGCAGAAATTTCAAGCAGATTATCACGTTCTGGAATAAAGCCTGAAGAGAGCATTAATATAATATCTTTAAATTCTATAATTATTAACCTTAATAACATTGATTCCACGAATGCTGGTAAATTGCATTCGGAAATAAGAGAAAAAATTAAAGATTTTGGATTAGTAGATGCATTTGTTTTATTAATGTCAAGAAGATTAAATGCAAAAGTTTTAACAGGAGACTCTCATTTCAAAAATTTTAAAGAAGCAATAATGATCTAGTTCTTACATATTAAGTTAAATTTATATATTAAATGCTCTTATATTCTTACATATTAAGTATTATAATTTAAGGTTAAAGATCCATAAAGTTTATATATTAATTATTACATATTAAGTAATAATAAATTTAAATTATATATAGAATATCTTACATATTGAGTAATTTATCAAAAACAGTAAATTAAGCATAAATATACTAATTCTTACATATTAAGTATAATTAGTAAAGTTTATATATAAATAATCTTACAAGATAAGTAAAGATTGAGGATGTAATAAAAGATTCTTAATCTTACATATTAAGTAGATTATAAAGTGATAATCGAGTGAAGAAATCTTACAAATTAAGTAAAAATGAGGTAGATAGAGCTAGTTTTGATAGTTACAACGATTTAATTCCAATTTATAAGAAAAATAAAAAATTATTAGAGCAAATTAAGGATTTAAAGAAAAAAGGAATCTTAACAGACAAAGAATTATTAGATTTAGTTAAAAGATATTCTCCAATACCCATTTCAATTTTCAGAGACAATAGTCCATTAGAAGCTTTAGTTAAATATCTTAAAGAGAATTTAAATCTAAGCTTAAATGAAATTGCTTCTTTAATTAATAGAGATCCAAGAACAATATGGATAACTTATAATAATTCTAAAAAAAGCATTAAAAAATTAGATATTAATTCTAAAATTACTATTCCTTTAAATTATTTTGCTGAACGTCAATTAAGCATTCTAGAAAATTTAGTTGATTTTCTAGTTGATCAAGGCTATTCTTTAGTTAAAATTTCTGCTTTGTTGAATCGCAATTACAAGACAATCTGGACAATTTACAAGAGAGTAAAAGAAAAAGATGAATAATCCAAGAGAGTTAAAAAAGAGAAAACAAGACTTAATTTCTCATTTAGAGCAAGCTAAAAACTATAAAGCTCAAACAATAAAATTTCTAAATAACTTACAAAATAAATTAAATAATAATGAAATAAAAGAATCAGAGTTTAAGTATAGATTAATTCAAGCATTAAAAGGCAAAACACCTGAAGAATGGATTTCTTATTATAACGAATTAATAAAAAAATATAATGATGAGTTAATATCAATTAACACTAAATTAGGTGAAACGCAGGAAAGGGGTTTTAATGCAAATACAATTTTAATTGTACTATTTTTCTTGATGCTATCTTTTACAGGGATAATATTGATTAAACCACAAATTACAGGTTTAGTGATTTATCAACAAGGAGAGATAATAAATGATACAGTAACATTAAACCTTCCTTCTAACCTTACGATAAATGAAAGTATTGTTAAAATTAATTTAAATTCTCAAGAGTCACAGTTGTCTTTATCCAATTTTAACACTGTAGAAAATTTAGTTACAGTTGATTTAAGCAAGTTTAATTTAATTGCAGAAAATGGAACATTAACTGCTCAAATAATTTTTAATAATTCTGTGATAGCAGAAACGAGTTTATTAATTGAATTACAACAGACTATTCAGCTGCCAATAGAAGAGATTTTACCAATAGAAGAAGCTAAGATTGATAATAAAGTTGAGGAGGAATTACTAGAAAATGAGAAAGTTAGGGTAATTTTAAAAAAGAAATCCTCTATAAATAAAAATGAAGCAGATGATTTTGTTAAAAACAAAGCTAAATTAAATTTAAAGCAAAATGTTGATGATTTTTACGCTGTTGAGATAAACAAAAGTGAGCTTAATAATTTAAAACAAAGTAAAGAAATAGATGAAATTATTTTGGATGAACAAGTTACTTTATTTGCTGATGAAAGTATTTCTTTAACAAATATAGACGGAGTTAAAGCTCAGGGATATAGTGGACAGGGAAAAAGTGTTTGTATTTTAGATACCGGAATAAACTATAATTTATTTGGATTGCAACTTAATAATAATGTATTTGGATATGATTTTGTCAATCAAGATAATGATCCATTAGACGATAATGGGCATGGAACAAGTGTGAGTAATATATTATTAAAAGTAAGTCCTAATGCTAAAATCCATGCGGTTAAAGTAATTAATAATAATGGAACTGGTTATTACAGTGATGTCTTGGCTGGATTGCAATATTGCATGGATAATAATGTTGATGTGATCAGTTTATCAATTGGAGCTGGTTTATCTTCTGGTTATTGTAATAGTGATTTGGTTGCAAGCAAGGTTAATTCAGCTGTTGATTCTGGAATATTTGTTGCTGCTAGTGCAGGTAATGATGGAAGTTCTAATAGCATAAGGGCTCCTTCATGTGCTAGTAAAGTAACAAGGGTTGCTTCAAGTACAAAACAAGATACAATTTCTAACCTTTCAAATGTATTTTTAAATGATTTATTAGCACCAGGAGAAAATATTAATACATTAGATTTAAATGGAAATAATATTATTGTAAGTGGAACTTCTTATTCTGTTCCATTTGTTTCAGGAGGAGCATTATTAATTCTAGAAGATAGAGGTTTACTGCCAAGTGAATTAAAATATTTATTAAGGAGCACTTCAGAAATAATTAACTATAATAATATTCCATATAACAGATTAAATTTATTTAATGCTTTGATTAACAATAAAACAAATGAGCCATATAATTACGATGCTAATCAAACTCAAGTAAAAGAAGAGCCATTCACTGTACAACAACAATATAATTGGCAGCAAAATAATTATTCAATAAGGTATAATATAAGTGGAATTGCAATGGGTCCTTGGACAGTTTATAATCGTTCTGTTGCGACAAGCTCCCCCCCTGCATCTAACGAGGTATTAGATGGAAGCAACGATACTGCTGCAGAATGTGGACAGCCAAATAATTTAAGGCAAAGCGATAATTCTAGATGTGTTCAAACATTAAGAGCAACAAATCAAGAGGGATGGATAAGATTTAATTTTACAATCCCATTAATGAAATTTTATGATGAAATTAATATGAATATAACCTCTGTAAGAATAGTTTTAGAAGGGCAATCAAGCGATGCAAATGCTGTTAGTTTTGTTCAATATAACAGGACAAGTGCAACAACAGGAAGCTGGAATGCTTTTGGAGCAACAGCAACAACAGAAGCAACAAGAACGATGACCTACAGGGATAGAAGAGTGATTAATCAAATTATAAGCAATATAACTAATCAAACTATACTTGCTTTACATGGAAATGGGCACGACTCCGGGGATAGTATAGCAGTAGATTTTGTCGAGATTGAAGTTAATTACACTAATTATACTTTAGTTAATTCAGATGCTTCATTTACTTTTGGTCCTAAAATTAATTCAACTACAGGAATCAATCAAACTACAGAAGATTTAAATGTAATCTGGATGGCAACAGATGCGGAAAATGCTACTTTTTTATTCAATGTAACCTGGTTCACAAATAATAGAACTAATTTCACGACAACAAGTGTAAGCCATCCAAGAGATATATTAAATGTAACAACCTTAAATAAAAATAATTTAACAGTTGGACAAAATTGGAGTGCAATGGTTAATATATTTGATGGGCAGTTTATTTCGAGAGCAAATACTAGTGAGTTGTTAATTATTGCTCCGGAAAACATTAAACCGAACTTAACAGAATTAGTTATTAATTCAACTACTGGAACGCATACTAATTATACAAATGAAACAATTCAAGTCAGATTTAATGCAAGTGATGCAAATGTTGCAGATACATTAAATTATAGTATACAATGGATTAGAAATAATAAAACTAATTTTACTTTAGTCAATATAGTTGTAAGCAATCCTGGAACCGTAGTTGAAAATTTACAACCTGAAAATACAACAAGAGGAGATACTTGGATGGCAATGGTTTTAGTTTGCGATAATAATAATGGTTGCAATGAATATAAAAATACAACTGAATTATTAATAAGAAGCACCCCTCCGAATAATAGAACACCTGTAATAATCAATTCAACATTAAATTTACAACTTAATTTAACTACAGAGAATTTGCAAGCAAGGGTTGATATAAATGATACAGACACAATTGATACCTTAAGGTATAATATAACTTGGTTAACAGAAGATAGAATTAATTTCACTCTTTCAAAGATTGCAGTAAATAATCCAGGAACAATTGTAGAAACTTTAACTCATTTTAATACAACTAAAGGACAAAATTGGAGTGCACAAATTGTAATATATGATGAAAGCAATGCCTCTTCTGCTTTTATAAATTCAACAAAATTATTAATTTTAAACTCAAATGCTACTATAACACAACCTGCATTTAACCAAACTACATTCAAAGATAGTCAATATATAAACGTAAGTTTGGTTTTTTCAGATGATGATCAAGATGCAAATAGTGTAACATTTGAATGGTATAGAATTGTTGGAGCAACTACTGGTTTAATTCAGAGAGCAACAACTAATAGTTATTTAAATGGTAGTAATGTAAGTGATACTTTAAGTCCTAGTTTAACTTCGGCAAACGATCAGATTATTGTACAAGCTTTTGCATTTGATGGTGGAAGAAATTCAACTTTATTAAATTCAACAACATTAACAATACAAAGTGATAATGCAGCTCCGAATAATCCAGTTAATGTAACAATAAATTCAACAAGTACAGCTCAAACTAACTTAACAACAGAAGATTTAAGAATGAATTTTTGGTGTGATGATTCAGATGTTGCAGATACATTAACTTTCCATTTAACTGCTTTCAAAAATAATACCAATCAATTTCAATTACAAGGAAGCTGTAATGATCCTGAATATAAAAGTGTAGTATTAACCAGCCCAAATAATACAAAAGGTTATGTTTGGTCTTTTAGTGTTAACGTAAGCGATGCTGCTGGTGCTTATTCTGGTTATAATTCTACATTAATTAATTTAACTATCTTAAATTCTGCTCCAATAGTAGGAAATGTTACATTAGATGAATCTGATCCGATTTCAGTTATTGAAGGAGGAAATAAAACATTTAGATTTAGTTTTGTTGCAACAGATCCAGATAATTTCACAGATATTGTTAATTTAAGTGCGGTAGCTAATATAAGTAGAACAGGGGAAACAATTAGATATAATGACACTTTTGTAAACGCTAATGATGGGGGGTGTAATGCTGTAAATAATGTTGGAACAAATAGTAAAAACTTTTCGTGTAGCATCAACGTAGTTTTCTATGATGGTGCTGGTGTTTGGAACCTTAGTGTAAGAATAAATGATACTACAGGTGTATTTGCTCAAAATATTACTAAGAATTTTACAATAAGCGAATTAACTGCTTTAATAATTTCACCAACATCAATTACCTTTCCAACAGTTTCCATAGGTGGTTTTAATATAAGTGCTTCAGCAAATTTAACAATAACAAATACGGGAAATGATGATATTTCTGGAAGAGAAGCTACTGGCGAAACAATTAACATTACAGCCATAACTTTAGTTCCAAGTTCAGGTTCTACTTTCATACCGATAAGTAATTTTACAATTGGTCAGGTTAATGCTTCTGGTAATTTTAAAGGTAATTTTTGTGATTTTTCTGTAAATGCAAATGTAACAAGATTGCAAAATAAAACAGATGCGGCTGGATTTTCTAATTTTACAGGAGCAATTAATGGTTCTGCAGTATTAGCAAATGCAAATAATAATGCACATACGCTCGGGATATGTTTAATTCATGTTCCAAATGATTTATCTGCTTCACAAAATTATTCAACTTTAAACTCTGGAGCTTGGACCATTTCAATATTTTTCTTTAAAAGAAGAAAAGATAAATTATATGAAAAGAATAAAAATGAAATAAATAGTTTAGTTAAAATACAGATAACTAATAAATTAAATAATAAAGAAATTATAAATTTAATAAATTATGAAGCATTAATGTTGGTTCCAATTTCAATTTTCAAAAATAACAGTCCATTGGAAGCTTTAGTTAAATATCTTAAAGAAAATTTAAATCTAAGCTTAAATGAAATTGCTTCTTTAATTAATAGGGATCCTAGAACAATATGGATTACTTATGAGAATGCTAAGAAAAGCATTAAGAAATTAGAAATTAGAAATAAACAATTAGTTCCATTAAACATATTTAACAATAGAAAATTAAGCATTTTAGAGAACTTAGTTTATTATTTACAAAATAAAGAAATTTCATTAAATAATATAGCAAAAATATTAAATCGCAATTACAAGACAATCTACACAGTTTATAGCAGAGTTAAAAATAAAAATAGCAACGTTTATAAATAAGTTTACAATTATCTATTAACTATAAGATGATAAAAATTTCAAAAAGAGAGACTACGTTACTTGTAATTCTAATAATCCTTGGATTTTTTTTAGTACCAAACTTAACAAAAGCTGATTTTTTCAATGATGCTTTTAATAAAATTACTGGTTTTGGAACAGGACCACAATCATTAAGTGTATCTGTAAAAACCAATGCTATTCCAGTTATTGGTAATGTTACAACTTATGATGTTGGATCAGGACTAAATGTTGTAGAATCTGGAAACACCACCATATTCTTTAGCTTTGTTGTAGTAGACGGAGATGGTTTAAGCGATATTGTTAATAATTCAGCTTTTGCAAATATTTCTCGTCCTGGAGAAGCTACACGTTATAATGATACTTTTGTAAATACTAATGATGGCGGATGTAATGCTGTAAATAATGTTGGAATAAATGGTAAAAATTTTACTTGTAATATTAGCATCATATTTTATGATGGTGCTGGATTATGGAATATAAGTGTAAGAATTAATGATACTTCTGGAGCAGCTGCTCAAAACAATACTAACCCGTTTACAATAAATGAATTAACTGCTTTGGTTATTTCTCCTAATGCAATTTCATTCCCAACAGTAGGGTTAAGTAGTGTAAATGTTTCTGCAATAAGTAATATTACAATAAATAATACAGGAAATGATGATATTTCAGGAAGAGAGAATAGTTTAGAATATATTAACATAACTGCAATAACTTTAGTTGGAGAAACTAGTGCAACAACAGTAATTCCAACAAATAATTTCTCAATCGGGACAGATGTAGATTCAGGACCTTCACCTTCTTTTTGTGATAGATCAAGAGTACAAAACACAACCAGGTTAGTAAATACAACTGCTACATTCTCTCCTTATAATAATTTTAGCGGAGGAATAAATGGAAGTTATGTATTGGCTCAAGCAAGTGGTAATTTTGAAATATTATCAGTTTGTTTATTAGATATACCAGATGATTTAACCGCACAAAATTATTCAACAAGTAAGTCTGGTGCTTGGAGCATATCAATATGGTAAAAATAAGAGGAATAATATTAAGCATATTTTTATTAGTTATGATAAGTTTTAATGTAAATGCATTTGGCGTTAGTTCTCCTTATTGGGATGAAAATCCCTTATTAATGTATGCTGGGGAAACCAAGGATGTTGTCATGTCACTGCAGAATATGGTAGGTGGTGAAGATATGACAGTAAACGCTGATTTAGATAGCGGAAAAGAAATTGCAGTATTAACCGATATAAATACAGTATATCAAGTTCCGATAGGAAATAGTAATACTCCTGTAAAATTAAAGATAACTATTCCAGAAGATGCTAAACCTGGACAAGAATGGCAAGTAGGGTTATCATTTAAAACTAATGCTCCAAATGCTGGCGGTGTTGGAATAAGTAGTGGTGTAAGTAAGGGATTTAAAGTTAAGGTAATAGAAAATCCAAAAGCAGTTGAAACAACTAATCCAATATCATTAAGCTTATCAGGTCAAACTTTAGGATTTTTGATTTTAATCGGAATCTTAATAATATTAATGTTAGCATTAAAATATTTTCATAAAAAAAGAGAATAAATAAAGAATGATAGATGAAATATACAAAAATAATTATTTTATTACTAATTTTAGTTAGTTCTCATTTTATTTTAACAACAATATCTAATAAAGAAGCTTTTAGTAAGATAAACAGCATTACAACAAAAACAATTTTAACATTAAACACAAAAGCCACTGCTATCTTATTTGGGTTATCTGTTCAAGTAGATGATGGTTTCCCCAGAATATATATTAATTCTCCTTTGAATAAAACATATAATTATAATAATTCAATAGGGTTAAATTTTACAGCTGTTGATAGTTCGCTAGATAAAATTTATTATAATATAGATGATGGGGGTAACATTACAATAACAACAAATACAACTTTTTCTGTTAGCTCAACAAATTCTCATATATTAAAATTGTTTGCTAATGATACATTAGGACAATTAAATTCTAGTTCAGTTACATTTAGCATTAACCTAAGTAAAGGCTACGATATTGACTATAATAAGTTTAATGAAGGGCAGACTACAAATCTTGGTTCAATGAATATAACTCAATTGCAAAACCTAAGCAATGTAAAATTAGAGAAGTTAAATAATGGAATAATCGAATTTATAGATAATATTAATATAAGTAAAAACTTGAATATTTCACAATATATAAACATATCATTTAATAAGATAGAGTTAGACAGCAATAATTTACCCGAATTTAATAAAAATGCAACTTTAAAGTTGTATAATTTAACCTTTACAAACCCAAGAATTTTAAAAGATGGAAATTTATGTTCCAGCCCCGCATGCAATAAAAATAGTTATTCTAATGGGATATTATCATTTAATGTTACAGGATTTACAGTTTATTCTTCAGAAGAAACACCTTCTACAGGAGGAACGGGAAGTTCTGGCGGAGGTGGTGGCTCTAGCGGAGGAGGGAGAGCTGCTTTAACTGATTTCAGCATAAGTACAAATTTAATTAAAGTTTCATTGTTACAAGGAGAAACAAAAAGAGAAGTTTTAGAAATTGAAAATGCCGGAAAATCAATATTAGATTTACAAATAAATTTACAAAACATACAAGATCTCTTAATCTTCCCTGGTGGAGTGAGTAAATATACTTTACAATTAAAGCCTGGAGAAAAACAAATTTTACAATTAATATTTAATGCTCCAAAAGATTATAAATCTGGAGTTTACCCTGGTAAAATAATTATTAGTTCTCCATTAATTAAAAAAATAATCACAACAATAGTAGAGATTGAATCTCCTAAAAAGATCTTTGATGTCGATGTTAAACTACAAGAAAAAAATGTTGTTAGAGGAGATAGTTTACAAGCAGAAATCGTTATATTCAATTTAGGTAAAGATTTAGGAAGAGTAGATGCAGATGTAGAAATTGGAATAAAAGATTTAGATGGCAATATTATAGGAAAACAATTTAAAAAGGTGGCTGTTGAAACACAAGCAAGTTTTTTAGAAAGTATCCTAATTCCAAAATATTTAGCAGAAGGAAGGTATATTATTTATACAATCGTAACATTTGATCATGAAGTTGGAACAGCAACAGAAATATTCCAAGTAATTACAACACCAACAGGATTCTTAGCTTTATCTACACTATGGATTTACATTATTCCTGGATTTGTTTCATTATTAATAATTATCATAGTTTTGTTTGAATTAAAACATCATTATAGAAAAAAATATGGGATTAAAAAGCATGAACCAAGCATTATCACAAAAATAACTCAAAAACCAAAAGAAAAATTTGATATTAATGAATTATTAAAGGAAAGTAATCATGGAGATCATAAGAAAACTCTAGAATCCAAATTAAAAATATTAAAACAAAATTATGATTTAGGATTGATTAATGAAAATGAGTATTTAAGAGCTAAACAAAAAATTGAGAATTCTCTAAGGAAGTTTATTTAAAATCTTTATATTCAAGAAAGTATAAATAAAGAATAGATAATAAAATTGTGACTGCAATTGCAAGGGGAATATGCAAAAACATCCTTAAAAATAATATTTTCTCATTTACAATTTCTAAAGATAGTCCTGAATTAATTAATTTATCTGAGTAAATAACGATATAGCTTCTAAATAAAATAAATAACGAAATAAAAAACAGAGAAATATAAAAATAAATTCTCCTATCTTTCTTAAAATATTTTAATATAATTAAATTTAAAAAATAAAATGATATTATAATAGAAATAATGCCTAAAGTCCATAACGATAAACCCCACCAATTTATCATTTTATAATCTGCCTCTTTCTTTAAAATAAAAATACATGGAAATTGTAGGTATTAAAAATAATAAACCTCCAATAAAAGTCAAAATCTCCACTAAAAATATCGGAGATGTGAGATCTATCTTTAATGAATAAATTACAGCATTAGAGAGAAAAAATGGAATAGAAGCTAAAAATAAATAATGTATTTTTAAATCAGTTTTGTATTTAAATATCTTAAACATAAAGAAAGCAATTACTGAAAATACAGTCCAAGAATAGACTCTTAATATGGCTCCTATAAAAGAGTATGTTAATCCTAATGAAGTTAAATCCTGAATCAATTTATATCAAGATTTTAAAAATTTTAAATTATATAAATGTTTGTATGGAAAGCTTTTTAAATTGTTTATTTTTAAACTAACTCATGGCAACAGTTTATGATATTAATCCTAATCAACTAATAGATAAAGCAGCTGAGGAACTAAAAAAATTAGTTAAAACTCCTTCATGGACAATGTACGTTAAAACAGGTGCTGGAAGAGAACGCCCGCCAATTAGCAAAGACTGGTATTATAAGAGATTAGCTGCATTATTAAGAAAAGTCTATTTAAATGGTCCTATTGGGGTAAACAAATTAAGAGTAAAATATGGAAAAAGAAAAAGTGTTGGTATGGCTGGAGATAGAATTTTTAAAGGTTCTGGCAAAATAATAAGAACATGCTTGCAAGAACTAGAGAAATTACAATTTGTAAAAAAAGTTGAAAAAGGGGTACATAAAGGTAAAATAATAACTGGAAAAGGTAAGAGTTTTTTAGATAAACTTGCTAAACAAATAAAATGAATAATGATGAGAATAATCAGCAAGAATTACAAAAACAGTTGCAAGAGATTGAAAATATAGCAAAACAATATTTAAGCAAAGAAGCATTGCAAAGATATGGAAATTTAAGAACAGCTTTTCCAGAAAAAGCAATTAAGGTTGCAACATTAATTGTTCAATTAATAAACAACAACCAAATAACAGAAAAATTAGATGATCAAAAATTTAAATATTTATTATCGCAATTAGAAGATAAAAAAAAGTTTAATATAATAAAATGACAAGATTCAAGAAATTAGGAAAAAAGCTAAGATTAGCAAAGAGAATTAAACAAACTAAATGGGCTCCTTTCTGGACAGTACCAAAAATATATGGTAAAACAAGAAGAGTTCATCCCGGCAGACATACTCATATAAAAAGAAGTTGGAGAAGAGGCAAAAAAACAAAAGCATAAAATGGCAGAAGAAAGAATCTATACAATACCATTAAGAAGAGAATTTTTGAAAGCTCCTAGTTATAAAAGAAGCAAGAAAGCTATTTCTGCAATAAGGATATTTTTATCAAAACATATGAAAGTTGAAGAAGTTAAAATTGGAAAATACTTAAATCTAGAAATATTCAAACATGGAAGAAAAAATCCTCCTTCAAAAATTAAAGTTAAAGCTATAAAAGAGAAAATAAAAATTAAGGATAAAGATGTGGAAATAGTTAGGGCTGAATTAATTGATGCTCCTGTTGAAAAAATAAAGGAAGAGCCTAAAAAAGAAGTTAAGAAAGAAGAAGTTAAAGCTCAAGAAACAAAACAAGAGATTAAGGTTGAAGAACAGGAAAAAGAAAAGAAAGAAGTTTTAGAACATGCTAAATTAAG
>JBBSZT010000038.1:0-7071 GCA_038044585.1 Nanobdellota archaeon | reverse complement strand
GAAATCTTTTTGCATAATTTATCGAAGATTGTAAAAGATATAAGCTTTACTAAATCTTATTTGTAAAAACACCAATAAGAATCACAATCACAACGTCTTCTTTTTACTTTTTCTAATTGAAGTATTTTAGCTATAGCATACTGAGCTTTTTCAGAACCGATTATGTGTATCTCACAAGGTAGATATGGAACAGAAGGAAAAGTTATTAATGTTGCTGATAAATTCTTTCTAATATGTTGAACATTGTAAAGATCATTATCATTTAAGTAACTAGCATATGGTCCATAAACATTGAATCTCGCCACGTCAAAGATTTTATGCAAACCATGGATTATGGACTCTAGTTTACTCCTTTGGTTTTTTTCTCCCCAATCCTCTAATTTCATTGGAAAACTCCCTTTTAAAATTTTATATTTTTTAGTGTTATTTTTGTTCATTTTTACTCCTATACCATGGAACCTCTCCATGATGACCTTCTCTTGCCCAGAAAAATAACATTGGAACTTCTGCTACTTCTGCAATAGGTTTTTGGATTTCCGGATTACTTAAAGAAAAATAAACTAAACCTCCTTTATTTTTAGGATCTTCCATACCAAATAGTTTTTGATAATCTTGATAATAAATTTGTCTTAAAAAATTTATTTCCATCTCAACATATAATTTTGCTAAATATTTTAACTCGGAAGGATGATATTGTCTACTAAAATCAGAATGTTTTTTTGTCGCTTTTATGATTTTACTTGCATAATCTAAATTTTCAAATAGAAGATTAGTCTGCTTTCTAGAATAAGGATCATTTAAAATACGTTTTATTTTAGAGAAATCATCAACATCTCTAAGATTAAGCAATTCTGATAACTTTAGTATTTTTAAATTTCTTTCATTAACTAGGTTTTCTAGACTTTCATAATAAGTTTGAACTTCTTTAAGACTTTTTCCATTGCAGATAATGTGGTGAGCATCGCAGAATAACAGAGATATCTCTAAAAAATTAAAATCTTTGCCATTAATATTGGACTTTAATTTAGATAAGTAATCTAATGTTTGAATATCGGCTTCATCTGCCTTATTATCTTCAGACTCTTTAGAACCTCCCCAAAGTCCGAATAATTTTATTGATTTATTGTTTAAGATAGGATTGAAAAAATTTTGTTTAACCGATAATGCATTTGTAGGATCATCTCTAGAATATCTATTTGAATTTATAGCATTAAAAATATCATCAGCTAACATGTCTCTCTTTGTGTAACTCTTTACACCGTCTTCTCCATGGAATACTGGTATCTCAAATATGTTTCTCATGTAATTACTATTAAGTAGTTTGGTATTTAAATTTATGTTGTCCTTTAAAGTACAATTATCGAAATATTTAAAAATGCATTAATATCTTAAAAATTATGGATAATAAAGAAATTTTAAAACAAATTGGGCTAACAGATAATGAAGCAGAAGTTTATTTGATATTGTTAAATTCAAAAGAAGCTCTAGCCTCAGACATAGCTAAAAAAACTAGGATTTCTAGACCGCATGTTTATGATATATTAAATAAATTAGTAGAAAGAGGATTAGTAAGCTACATTGTAAAGAATAATAAAAAATATTTTAAACCAATAAACCCAGAAAAATTAGTTGATTATCTAAAGGAAAAAGAGATTTTGTTAGAAAGTATAATTCCTAATCTAAATGAATTGTACCAACCATTAAAAAATAAACCTCAAATAAGGGTTTTAGAGGGTTCAGAAGGATTAAAGACCATATTAAATGATATATTAAAAAATGCTAGAGAAATCTTGGTGTTTGGAGCTTCTGATAGGGTAAGAAATTATTTACCAGAATATTTTGTTAATAGATATTTAAAAGAAAGAGAGAAAAAGAATATTATAGCAAAACAATTATATTCTGAAGGTACTGGTCTGCTTAAATCTAAAGTTTCCATATTTAAAAGATTACCAAAAGAATTTGCTAGTCCATCAACGACATTGATTTATGCAAATAAAGTTATAATCTGGATTTGGTCAGAAACACCAATAACATTAGAGATAGAAAGTGAAGAAGTTGTAAAATCTTATAAGAATCATTTTGAGTTAATGTGGAGAGCTGTAAAAAATTAAATTTCTTCTACGCCATCTTTTGTTAAAGCTACTAATCTAAACCCTACTCCTAATTTAAGCAAAGCAGAAATCAAAGCCATATGTTCTCTTCCCATTCCAGAAATAACATTAAGAGCAACTTCAGCACCTTTAATCTTACCTTTTAGATTGTTTAAAATTTCATCCCTGAGTTCTTTAATTCCCTGATTCAAATTTATAGCAATTAATTCTGTTTTATCGTCTTTATTAAAATTTTCTTTACCATAATCATTTGTAATTAAGAATACTTTATCCCATTTGCCGTCTTGCATTAGTCTAGAAACATGACCCCAGGTTCCCTTTCCAGTTGATAAACAAGCTATTAATTCTGTCATTCACTTGCAAAAATTTAATTGCTTTATAAATATTGCTAAATATAAATCTTTAAATATAACTTAATCTTTTAAAATTATTCAAGAGGTGATTGAATGTTTGAAGACGAATTCATAGAAGATCCTTTTGATGATAATAATGATAAGGATGAAGGAGAACCTTTATTCTAATCTTTTTCTTTTGCTTCGAATGTAGAAGCTAAATCAATAATATATTTTCCTTCTTCTAATTTATATACCAATGGTTTTCCTCTGAATAAATCAACCAAATCAATTTCATACTGCCCTGGTTTTAATATTTTAATGCTTTCAATATCTAAGATTACTGGTTTATCTAAATCTTCATAGTCTATAAGTTCGCGAATATCCTGTTCTATTTCTATCCTATCTTTTGGAGTTAAATCTACTGTTAATTCTTTTACTTTTTCTATAGCATCTTTGCGAACAAAAAAGAAAAATTTCCCACCACATTTATTACAACCTTTTAATAATTCATTAGAAGCTTCTTCATACATTGTTCCGCATTTGACACACTGATGCATTTTTTACCTTCTTCTTTTACTATGTTTTTTTGAAACACGTGAAGAAGCATCTTTCATTAATAATTGCAGCTTGTTTGGATCACGTTTAATACTTTTAATTATTGTTGCAGGTCCAATTATAGTAAATCCTTGTCTGTTTCCAACCAAAGCACTTGCAATCGTTGATTTTAATTTACTAAAAGCATCATCATTACTTTCATTGGGATTTACAACAGCTAATTCAATTCCCCTAAAACTTGCATTAATTTCTTCCATTGTTGTTTTTATTAATTCTGCTTCTTCTTCCTTAGAAAGTCTTCCTTCTAATAAAACAATCTTATTTTCCTTAGCCATATTTAATAATTTTCTGATTCTTCCTAATGAACTTAAATCTTTAACTTCAGAATATGGAACAAATTGTAATGTTAACATTTTATTTTACAAGCTCAAACAAAGCTTCATAAAATTCCTCCATGTTTTTTCCGTTCTCAGCTGAAATTCCGATTGTTTTGTATTGCGGGAATGCATTTTGTATTTTTTTTAAGTTTGCTTTTCTTAAATCTACTTTATTTCCTACAATTAATACCGGAATATTTCTAGCAGCAAGATTGCCAATTATTGTAATATTAACTTGATTATAAGGATTTTGTGTTGCATCTAAAACAACTAAAACACAGTCAACATTTTCCAACCATTTTATAGCTTCAATAACTCCTTTAGTTGCTTCTTTAGCTCTTTGCTTAGATTCTTTTTCACTTAATTTAAATTTCATAAAATCTTCATAATCTATTTTTGTTGCAATTCCAGGAGTATCAATAATATTAAAATCAAGTTCTTTATCATTGCTTCTTATTTTTACTTTTTCCTTTACTTGTATTTCCCTTGTTTCATGAGGTATTTTTGAAGCTATTCCAAGTTCTTCACCTATCCAGTCTTTACAAACTCTGTTGGCTAAAGTGGTTTTTCCAGCATTAACAGGGCCATATATTCCTAGTTTGATTAATTTCTTTCTTTTGAAGAGCTTCTTAAATACAGAACCAATAAAACTCATTATATTAATCTTCATGATAAATCTAAAAGAATTAGTATATTATTAAAGTTTTTGGTATTATTTCATAGTAAAAGAGAAGTTACTTGATTGCAATATGTTGTATGAAATCTGTATTGTCTAAATCAAAATTCTCCTCAAAATCTCCGTAAGTTTTAATACTCCCAAATCCAACTTTTTTTATAAGAGATTTCATTTCTTCTATTCTTATTGGATATAAATCTAAAGTAAAAAATCCATTTCCTTTTTTAGTATATTTTATTTTTATTAAATTATTACTCCTGTAAATAATATCAATTTTTATATTATTTCCACAATAATAATATTTATGTTTTGATTTATAGTCATGGCTTAATAAATAATCATAGTTTCTTTGATCTATGACTAAAACCCCATTGTTGTTTAAAAGAAAATAAATTTGGTTTATTACACTTTCTCTATCTTTTTCTGAGAATAAGTGTGTAAATGAGTTGCCAAGACAAATAATTGCATCAAACTTTTCATTATAATTTTCAACTAATTTGCTCCACTCACATTGCTTTACATCCAATCTTACTTTATGTTTATCTGCGTTTTCTATTGCTTTGTTAATCATTTCTTTATTACCATCGCAACTTTTCACAATAAATCCGGTTTTTATTAATTTGATACTATCATAACCCGTCCCCAAAGAAATATCTAAAACAGTTTTAACATTATTCTTCTTTAATATATTTATAAAAAAATCTCCTTCACCTTCTTCTCTCTTTTTCCAATTAATTAAATCCTCATCCCAAGATTCAACAAGTTCTTTTGAGTATTGTTTATAACCCTTTGATATATCTTTCATTTTGGCCTCATTACGTTATCACTAATCAGTAACCTTTGCTATATTAAATCTTTTATTACTTTTCAGGACAAAAAGAAAAATTTATAAATAATAATATACTTTTGTCTATTTATGACAGAAATAACAAAATATTCTGAAATTGAACCAGTCAAACTTGATTTAAAAGATAAAAAGCTATTATACGAAATTGATTTTAATTCCAGACAATCTTATCAACAATTAGCTAAAAAAATTGGATTAAGTAAGCAAGGTGTTGAGTATAAATTAAATAATTTAATAAAAAAAGGAGTGATTAAAGGATTTTACCCAGTCATTAATGTACCTAAATTAGGTTATCTTTATTGTAGGTTACTTGTTACCTTACAAAATATTACATTGAAGGATAGAGAAAAAATAATTAATTATTTAATTAATCACAAAAAAATATTTTGGCTGTTTTATATGCAGGGAATGTACGATTTAATTATGGTTATTTGGGCTAAAAATGTTTCTGAATTCAAGGATTTTATAGAAGAATTTGAAAGCAATTATGGGAGTTTCATTAAAAGGAAAGTCGAAACAATAATGACAGATGTTATTCATCTAAAACATAGGTTCCTATTGGGTATAAAAGAAATAGAAGAGATACATATAAAAGAAACAGATGAGCGAATTAAGATAGATGATAAGGATAAATTTATTTTAAATTTATTGAGTAAAAATCCAAGGATGTCTTTAGTTGACATGTCTAAAGAAATTAAAGAATCCCCAAAAGTTATTGCTTATAGAATAAAAAATTTAGAAAAACAAAAATTAATAGAGGCCTATAGACCAATAATAGATTATAATAAATTGGGATATACTTATTATAAAGTTTTCATAAATTTATATAAAACCTCAAAAGAAGAATTGTTAAAGTTAAGAGAATATATTAAACTTAATCCTCTAGTAATTTATTTTATTGAAGGAGTTGGTTTACCATCAGATTTAGATATCGAAATTGTAATTAAATCAAACCAAGAATTATTTAATTTTATAGAAGATTTAAAATTTAAATTTCCAAAATTAATAAGCGATTATAATACTGTAATTTTTATAGATACATTAAAAGTTAGATACTTACCTTATTAAAATGAAAATAAACCAAGATTTAGCTGCTTTGCATGGATATTTATGTGGTGATGGTTATGTTACTAGAAATTCAAAACATCAAAAACACGTATATTATCATACTGCCTTGAGAAATACAAACTTAGTTTTATTAAAAGACTTTCAAAGCAGATTTTATAATTATTTTAAAATTAAGCCAATAATATATAAAAATGAAAGAGCAATTGTTTATTCAAAGGAAATTTATCATAAGTTAGTAAATGAATTTGGTTCTTTTTATTCAAGAGAATGGAAAATCCCTAAATTTAATAAAATTAATTTAAGGAATTGGTTGAGAGCTTTTTATGATTGTGAAGGTTGGGTTGAATTACAAAAAGCAAAATCTAGGGTTATAGGACTACAATCCATAAATAAAAGCGGAATAAGAGCAGTTCAAAGAGGTTTATCAAACTTTAATATAAATTCTAGTTTAAAATATAAAAATAATAGAGATATATGGGATTTAAGAATTTGTGGATTAGATGATTTAAAAAGATTTGCAAAATATATAAATTTTTTACACCCAAATAAAAACGAAAAATTAAAACAAGCGATTAATTCTTATGTTAATTATAATTGGAATATTCCTAAAAATAAAAAAGAATTATTAGAATTTATTAAGGCTAAAGGAAAAATCAGAAAAAATACTCAGCAAATCAAAGTTCATACTATAAAATTAAATAATCTAATAAAGATAAAAAGATTATTAAATAAATATAATATAAAAAGTAAAATTCATGGACCTTGGAAAAACCAACACGGTTCAATAAATTATTACTTGACATTAAATAAGAAAGTTTTATAAGTAAATTGTATGAAATTATGATTATGGAAGCACCAAAGGAAATTAAACGCATAGATAATGTAACTTGGGAAATTCCAACAAGCTATAAGCAAGGAATGAACGTTCCTGCAAGAATTTTAGCTACAGAAAAATTACTCCAACAAATGGATAAGGGTGTTTTCGACCAAATAACAAATGTTGCTTGCCTACCTGGAATCGTTGGACATGCATATTGTATGCCTGACGGCCATTGATGCAGTTAAGTTAATTCTTTCTGCAATGGAAGGGCTACGGCTTTCC
>JBBSZT010000037.1:0-1479 GCA_038044585.1 Nanobdellota archaeon | reverse complement strand
ACATCAATAAAAAGATTTATAAACCACTTTTGAAGCTTTTAACTAAAAATGGAAAATATAAAAGGTATCATTAGAATCGCTGGTGTTGATGTAATAGGAACTAAAAATATTTATAATGGATTAAGAAAAATCAAGGGTGTTAGCTTTATGTTTTCTAATGCAATTTGTCATACTTTAAATTTAGATGAAAGCAGAAAAATTGGAACTTTATCAGAAGAAGAAGTAAAAACAATTGAGTCATTAATTTCAAATCCTGAGAAATTACCTCAATGGTTAATTAACAGAAGAAAAGATTATGATACTGGAAAAAACTTGCATTTAACAGGATCTAATTTAACATTAAGCAAAGAACTTGATATTAAAAGATTAAAGAAAATTAAATCTTATCGCGGATTAAGGCATGCTATTGGCCAGCCTACAAGAGGACAAAGAACAAGAAGTCATTTCAGAACAAATATAAGTGTAGGTGTTCAAAGAAAAACAATTGTGAAAGCCAAGGCATCAGAAAAGAAGGAGAAAAAATAAATGGGAGATCCAAGAAAACTTCGCAAGAAGTATGAAACACCAAAACATCCTTGGGTATTAACAAAAATAATATCTGAGCGTCCTTTAGTTGTTGATTATGGATTAAAAAATAAAACAGAAATCTGGAAATCACAGTCATTATTAAGAAAATATGCACATCAGGCAAAAAAACTTTCTAATATTAAAAATGAACATTTTAGAAGAGAATTACAACAGTTACTTTCAAAATTAACAAAATTAGGATTATTAAAACAAGGCGCTGATAAGGAAGATGTGCTTAGCTTAAATGTTCGTGATATTCTAAACAGAAGATTGCAGACATTAACTGTCAAAAAAGGATTGGCAAAAACAGCAAAGCAAGCGAGACAATTAATTGTTCATGGTCATATTGCAATAAATGGACAAAAAGTTACTATTCCAAGTTATTTAGTTCAAATAGATGAAGAAAATAAAATTTCATACTTGCCTAAATCAACTTTTAATAATCCAGATCATGCAGAAAGAATATTAATCAATGAAATGAATAAAGGAACTAAAGAAGAAAAAGAAGTTTTAGAAAGTAAAAGAAAAAAATTAGAAGAACATAAAAATGATACAAAATAAACTTAAATGGGGAATTGCATATATTTATGCTAGTTATAATGATAGTATAATTCATATTACTGATTTAACTGGATCAGAGACATTAGGAAGAGCTTCTGGCGGAATGATTGTTAAAACTCATAGATTAGAAGGAAGTCCAACAGCTGCTATGTCTGCTGCAAAAAAAGCAGGTGAGCAGGCGAGAGAGCATGGAATAAATGCTTTGCATATTAAAGTTCGAGCACCAGGCGGACATGAAGGACCTCATAATCCAGGACCGGGCGCGCAAGCTGCAATAAGAACGTTTTCTCGTGAAGGTTTTAGAATTGGGACAATAGAAGATGTAACACCAATGCCAACTGATTCATGCCG
>JBBSZT010000036.1:2187-7079 GCA_038044585.1 Nanobdellota archaeon | reverse complement strand
TTATTGGAAAAAGGTATTATAAGATAATAACAAAACGTTAATTTTATAATATAAATAAACTATTTAATTATATGGGTAAGATTAAAAATTATTTTAACAATTTATTTAAAAATCATACTGATAAAGGTTTAAAAGAAGAAAAACCTAAATCAGAAGGTTATTGTAATTATTGTAAGAAAAAAATAAGTAATTCTGAAGAACATTACTGCAGTTACTGTAAAAAACATTATTGTTTTGAACATCGAATGCCATCAAGGCATAGTTTATCTGCAAAAGAAAAATGTCCCGGCGATGTATAGAAAGGCTTAAATACATTTTAAGGTTAAAACTCAAAATGCACGAAAGAACAAGTTATTTAGATTTAGCGAAGAGGATAGTTGATAAAAGAGGCTCTAATCCCTTATATTTAATTTGTTATGTTACAACAAGATGCAACCTAAAATGTCAGCATTGTTTCTATTGGGAAAGCTTGAATACAGGAAAATATGAACTCACTTTAGATGAACATCAAAAAATTTCTGAAAGTATGGGAAAATTAGCATTTCTTTCATTAACTGGTGGAGAACCATTTTTAAGAAATGAGTTGCCACAAATTGCAGAAATTTACTGCAAGAATACTGGGGTAAGAAAAATAGCAATTCCTACAAATGGATCATTTACTAACAAAATTGTAGAAGGGGCTAAATATATTCTTGATCATTGCCCAAACGCTTCTTTAGATATGAATATTTCATTAGATGGAATAGGAGAAGATCACGATCAAATTAGAGGCATGAAAGGTTCTTTTGATAGAGCAATTAAAACATATGAAGGATTAAAAGAACTAAAGAAAACTTATGATAAATTAGGGATAAGTGTTATTACAACATTTACTGCTCAAAACCAATATAAGATAATGCAAATTTATGAATGGATAAGAGATAATTTAACAGAAGCTATGCCAATAGTTAATCTGGTTAGAGGTTCTCCCTTAAATCCGGATGTATCTAAGGTAGATATTAAAGAATACGAAAGAATTACTAATGCAGTTACAGAAGATTATAAAAATAATACAAGGTATAATAAAAATGCCCCAATGGCTAAAATTAGTACAGCTAAAAATGCATTAAGATATAAACTTATAGCTGAAACATATAAAGATAAGAAATTTATTTCTCAATGTTATGCTGCACAATTAAGCGGTGTAATGTATGAGAATGGGGATGTGTTTTGCTGTGAGTTATTAAATAAAAAAATTGGAAATGTAAAGGATTATAATTATGATTTTGCAAAATTATGGAAATCTGAGAAAGCTGATGAAATAATCAAATTTATAAAAGATACAAAATGTTTTTGCACTCATGAATGTTTCTGGACAACAAATATCTTATTCAATCCAAAATATTATCCAAAAATACTAGTTGAATCTATGAAGATATAATTTTATTTAATGTAAAAGTTAATTTTTTCCAATCATACTTTTTAACTATTTGTAAACCATGTTTTGACAATCTTTTAGATAGTTTTTTATTCTTTAATATTTCAATTATGCTGGATGCTAATAATTTTTCATCGCCTGCTTTTACGATAATCGCTGCTTTTCCATTATCTGCAATTATTTTCCGATCACCAACATCTCCAGTTATAACAGGAACCCCCATAACCATGCTTTCTATCATCTTTAAAGGAGATCTGCATTTATTTGGTAGTGTATCATAAACTGGATCTACGGTAACATCAGAAATTTTTATGTAACTTGGTATTTCTTCTTGATTAACTCTTCCAACAAAGATTACTGAGTTTAAATTTTTTGCTTTTTCCTTCAACAAATCAATATCTTCCCCCCCACCAACAAGAAGTAATACTGAATTTTTTATTTTTTTGTTAACAATTTCAAAAGCCTTTATCAAAAGATCAACAGAATGCCCTGATTTTAAACTTAAAGAACCAAAATATAGTATAATTTTTTTATTTTTAAGTTTAAATTTATTTTTAATATTTAAAATTAATTTCTTGTTTATTTTTTTGAAACGATCCAAATCAACACCATTGGGCAGATAAAATATTTTCTTTTTATTTATTCCTAAATTTTTGTACTTTTCAATTAAAAAATTATTATGGATTGTAACCTTATCGGCTATTTTAGGGAGATTATTTTCGAAAAAAACAAATGCATATTTATCCATAAAAGAAGAAAATCTATTTGATTTAGCTTCATAATCATCACAATCAACAAATAATTTTTTACCTTTTAAAATTTTATTTATAAATGCTGCAGTTCCATTAATTGGTTGGGGTTTAGATACATAAAGAATATCTGACTTTAATTTCAATCCTTTTAAACACATGTTAAAGGTTGATGACAAGACAGTCTTAATCAATTTATTTCTGCTTAGATATATTTTTTTGTCACCTTTCTTTAAAACTTGCATCTGCCCAACATAATAAACATTAACCCCTTCTTTAATAAAATTTTTCTCTTTTAATGAACTAAAATCATGATGTAATGCGAGAATGTTAACCCTGTGTCCTAGTTTTACTAAATTTTTAGCTATTGGAAAATATCTTCCAATCCCTGTTGGACTGTCTAAACTTTGATTAACAAAAAAAGTTATTATTGACATCTTAAATTATTCTCTTTTTAGTCTCTTTATCAACAATATGTATAACATTTACAGGGCATAAATCAGCAGCCTCTTTGTTTATTGGAAAATCCTTATCTTCTAAATCTAAATGCTCGTAACCGTCATCTGTTTTTATAGAATTAACAACATCTGCTTTTCCATCATCTTTACTTAAAACCCAGAACTCTGGAGCTATTGCAGCACATGCTCCGCAAGCTATGCAATTTTCTCTATCATGCTCAATCTTATATTTTTTATTTTCCATTAAATATTAAAAGTAAGTAATCTTTAAAAACAATTCGCTTTAGAATTTATTATTTTTAGAAAATTCTTTTTTCTTCTGCAGATAAAGTATCTCTTCCTGTATTTTTCTATTAGCTCCAATAGTATCTGCAATAAATGCTAAAACAATTATTTGAAATCCTATTATTAATAATATTGCGGCTAAAATTAAAGATTGAATGTGACCTCTTTGACCAAGTAAATAAAAATATGAGTATCTTAATCCAAGTAAAAATCCCAAAACTATTGGAAACAATGATAAAGTTAAGAAAGCTTTTAATGGCTTATAACGAACATAACTTCTTATGATTGTCAAACCAGCTCTTTTAGCATAACCAAATAAGCTGCTGATTAATCTGCTTTTACCTTCTCTTTTTCTAAATTCACAAGGCATTTGCAATATTCTTAAACGTTTATCAACAGCTTGTATAATTGTTTCTTGAACATATGTATAATCTGAAAGTATGTTCAATTTTAAAGCAGCTTCTCTTGAAAATGCTCTAAAACCACTTTGTGCATCTCTTACAGGAAAACCAGAAACAAATCTTGTAACTAAAGTTGAAATTGAGTTACCATATCTTTTTCCAAGAGGCATATGATTTAATTTCATAACTTGCCTATCTGTTAACACAATATCTGCTTTTCCATCTAAAATCGGTTGAATTAATTTTGGTATTTCAGTTTGATTATACTGAAAATCAGCATCTGTATTAACTATTATATCTGCACCCAATCTTAAACATTCTTCTAATCCGCGTTTAAAACTTTCAGCTAATCCTAAATTCTTTTTATTTCTAAAAATATAATTTGCACCTGCTTTTTTTGCAACTAATGAAGTATTATCCTTGCTGCCATCATCTATAACAACAATCTTGTAATCCTTAGAAGTTTGTTTTATTTCTTTTATAACTTTAGCTATTGTAATCTCTTCATTATACGCTGGAATCATTACAAAAACTTTCATTTTTAATATATACTAAAAGATAAGTTTATAAAATTAGTTTTTAGATTATAACAACTTTGTTAAATAAGTTTCTGAAGAGAGCTACTTTTTTAACAGATTTATGACTTTTTAAACAATTTAGATACTTAAACAAACATCTTATAAGAGAAAGGTTTAAATACAAATTTCTTTATTCGTAATTTATGAGTAAATTAATAAATTTAGTTTTAATATTCTTGCTGTTTGGTTTAACAAATGTAAATGCACAAGAAAATGTTACGAATACGGATCCAGGAATTACTCCAGACAACTTTCTTTGGGGGTTAGATAAGGCAATGGATCATATTAGTTTATTGTTAACCATAAGTCCAGATGCAAAGGCTTCTAAAGGTTTGGAAATTGCTCAAGAACGTTTAGCAGAAATAAAACTGATGGTAAAGGAAAATAAAATAGAGGCTGCCCAAAAATCTGAAGAAGATCATAATTCCTTGCTAAATGTTGTAAAGGAAAGTATTTCGGAGATAAATGAAACAAATTCTTCTAACACCATAAAAAAAATAGTGAAAATTGAAAAAGAATTAGAAAATCAGGAAAATGAAATTGAGAGAGTAAATGATCAAATTAAAGTTAAAATAAAAATAAAGGGTACTTTAACAGCTGAACAAAAAATTCTATTGCAAGCATTTTTGAATTCATTAGATAATAGCACACAACAAGTAAAATTAGAAATCAATGAAAAGAAAAATGAAGTGAAAGCAGAAATAAAGCAAGAAACTGGGAAGAGTAAAGAAGAGGTTGAACAAGAAATAGACGATGAAGAAAATAATCAAGGTTTAACTGATTCGTTAAAAGAAAAAGCACAAGAAAAAATATCGGATTTAAAACAAAAAATTGAAGAACTAAGAAACGTGAATTCTACAACAAAAGAGTTTATTGAAGCAACAGATCTTCTCGAACAAGCTCAATCTGAATTTGATAAAGGGAATTATCAAGCAGCAATAAATATCGCAAAATTAGGTAAAAATAAATTAGAATCTATTGAAGAAAACGAAGACGAAGAAAAT
>JBBSZT010000036.1:0-2087 GCA_038044585.1 Nanobdellota archaeon | reverse complement strand
TTTTTTGTATTAATTTTTGTTCTATTAATTTCAATTATTTTAAATGTTAATGCTGATTTTCAATTTAATGGAACATTAACAGATGAAGCTGGAAATTTTTTGAACAATACGATTGTTAATATTACAGTAAGAGATATGACGTGGACCATAATTGGATATAATACAACAACAAGCAATGCTACTGGTTGGTTTAATCTAACATTACAAGCAAATGGCGCACAAACTCAACAATGGGTTTATGAGCCAAGCATTACTCACTTTAATGGAAGTTTTGTTGATTATAAGGCAAAAACAATTCCAGCTTTTCCTAGTATTATGTTGCAAATGCTTGCAGGAACTAATTTCTATTTAACACCTGCTGGAACAATCAATATTACAGCAGTAAATAGTACTGGAAGAACAACATTTAGGTATCAAGTTAAAGATACTAAACTCGGGTATCCAATTGCATCAGATTTTGTTTCTTCATCATCTGAGGTATTAGTTTATGTTCCATCTAATAGAAATTATTCAATAATGATTTATCCTGATAGAAGCATGCCAATAAGTTTCAATTGGAATAATTTTACTTCAACTTCATCTTATAACTTTAATAATGGAATTTCATCTTATAACTCAACAACAAAAACTATACATAAACAATTTAATATAACTCTAAGCCAACCAAGAGTTTCCGGATATATAAATTATACAGGAATAAGTGGATGGGATGAATTTACAGTTATCCCTTATATAGTTGAACCTGGAAATATGGTCCATTCTCTTTATGGAACTATGCCATATAATATAAGTGGTTTTATTTCAAATGCGAGTGGTTTTCCAGGATCGGATAATTTTAGTTTAAAATATGGGTTTTATAATATTTCTCTTCCTGCAACTGTTGAAGTTTCTACAATTTTATTATTTGCTACAGCTAGAAATGGAAGTAGTTATTATGGCAGTTTTAGAAATTTAAGTTTGGATTATAATACTTATCCTACTGGAAAAGAAGAGTTAACACAATTTAACTTTAGTTATACTTCTGGTTTACTCGGTACAAATGGGACATTAACAACAAATATAACAATGGATACTAGCATGCAAGTACCAAATAAAATTAATATTTCAACTGCTAAACAAATTTTTAATTTAGTAAATGCAACAAATTCAACAATTGGAAATACATCTGCTCATGTTGAAATTATAGTTGATTATTCTTTGTTTGGAGCAATACAATTTACATGGATGACAGATGTTGCTCAAAGTTCAAGTGTTTCAAACTTTGCAATTCCATTATTAAATTCTACAGGTGTAAAAGAAATAAATATTTATGCTAATGGCGGCGGAAGTGATCAATATGCTCCAAAAAGAACCTCGTATACTGTCTCTGATATGAAACCTCATCTTAATGGGGTAAATATTACAATAAAAACATTTAATCCTGGAGGTATAGGAGAAAACATTGCAACAAGTTCAGTAAGTATGAATTTATATAAATCAAATTCAACTTGTGATATCCCAAATCCAGCTACGAGTTGTTTAATTGGAGGCTCTTCTCAAACAATGGCTACTTTTAATCCAATGCAATCTGTTATGGGCGGCGGAAAAATAAGTTTTAGAATGGGAACTGGAAATATTTTAGTTCATTACGTTAATGTTGATTTGATTGCTTCTGGTCCTCCAGATGCATTGTTTGATAGCAGCACAAATACAAATTCAACAAGTGGAAGTTCATTCGCCTCTGCAGTAAGGTTTGGTTCAAATGGACCAACGATTTATGATTATGTTTTAGTTTCTGTTCCTTATTCAGAAACAGCTAGTTCTGGGTTGGATGATTCAGCAACTGTAAATATGAGTATTCCATTATTTTATGATGATAATTGGAATATTATATGGAATACAACTGCGAATGGAACTTCTGCGTCAGCATTTGCAGCAAATTATTCTCATTATTCAACATATCCTGGTGATTGGTCATATTTAATGAATCAATCAACTTGCATTACTTCAAGCATTACTTCTGCAACTCAAATAAATAATTCAAAACCTTGTTATATAGATACAGCAAATAATAAAATATGGGTAAGATTGCCTCATTTTTCAGGAAC
>JBBSZT010000035.1:0-2431 GCA_038044585.1 Nanobdellota archaeon | reverse complement strand
TTAAATTTCTATTATTTTTCCTTCTGATCCAACATTAATTACCCTGGTTTTTCCTAATTTTTCTTCAATACCAGAAGCTTCATGAATATGACTGCAAATTAAAATATCTGGTTGAAATTGCTTAACTGCTTTATTTATTCCTTTACTGCCTTCTCTTACTAATGGATGTCCAAATTTTCCTATCTTTGTATTACTTGGATGAACATGTGTTACCATTACTTTTTTCTTACTATCCTTAACTTTTTCAAAACCTTTCTTCAATAAAGAAAATATTTCTTCTTCTGAAATCTGATGTATTCCAATATTATTTCCTGAACATCCGAAGATTCCCACGTTTTCATATTTTACAGAATAACCATGCAAATTTGTTATGCCATAAAAATCTGCAATAAAATCCGCAGTTGCCATGCTCTCGTGGTTTCCTGGAACAAACAAGACTTTTTTCTTTTTTTCCAAGAATGGTGAAATAACTCCTGGAAGTAAATCATCATCTCCTACAATATCTCCTGCTAAAACAACTAAATCAACATTTTCCTTTTCTGCTTTATTTGCAAGCTTTCTGGCTGCTGAAACATCTCCGTGTAAATCTCCTGCTGCTAAAATTTTCATAATTATATAATATAAATAAGGTTTATAAATTTATATCAATCATAATCTGTATGGATAAATTGAGTGTTTGTAGGGTGTGCAGAAAAAATCTAGCTTCTCAAAGTTGTAAATTTTGTGGTGATAGTGTATGTTTAAATTGTTCTGTTAAGGGAATTTGTAAGAGATGTTTACCTAGTGTTTAATTTCTTTAAATCCAGTATATTTATGCAAAACTTTTGGAATTTTTACATTTCCATTTTTTTCTTGGTAATTTTCTAAAATAGCAACCAATATTCTTGAAGTTGCAATAGCTGTATCATTCAAGGTATGTAAAACTTTTCTCTCCCCATTTTTATATTCGCATTTTACATTCAATTTTCTTGCCTGATAATCCGCACAATTCGATAATGAAACTATTTCTCCATAATCTTTTGTCGTTGGTCTGTAAACTTCTATATCTTTCTGGTAATATTTCCAGTCAGATAAATTTTTAGAACAAATATCAATAATACGATAAGGTAATTTTAATAATTTTAATATTTCTTCTGAATTTTTTAATAATTCATTGAAATATTTATCTGAATCTTCTGGTTTGCAAAAAATGACCTGTTCAACTTTATTAAACTGGTGCGTTCTCCACAGACCTTTTTCATTTATACCGTGCGCACCGACTTCTTTTCTGAAGCACATTGAATAAGAGAAATATTTTTTTGGTAACTTTGATTCTGGAATCGTTTCATTAAAATGCATTCCAAGCAAGGACTGCTCCGAAGTTCCTATTAAATTCAAGTCTTCATTTTCTATTTTATAAATAGATTGTTCAATTTCCTTTTTATCAAAAGCTGCAAAGGCAACGTCGGACTTTAACATCAAGGGTGTTTCAATATAAGTATATTTTTTCTTTTTCAAAAAATCTATTGTAAATCTAATCAAAGCCTGGTTTAAGTATGCTAATTCATTCTTTAAATAATAAAAACCATTGCCAGATGTTTTGGCAGACCTTTCAAAATCAGCTAAATCCAGACTTTCCAATAATTCTACATGATTTTTAATCTTAAAATTAAATTTTGAGATTTTTCCGAATTTTTTAACAACTTTATCCTCTTTTCTGACCGGAACTTTACCAGAAATTATGCTTGGAATTTCCAATAAATAATTATCAATCCTTTCTTTGATTGTTTTAACTTCTTCTTCTAATTTTGTAATTTCTTTAGGCAATGATTGTGCACGTTCTAATTCCTTGTGAAATTGTTTATTCTGTTTTCTTAAAACATTTATATTCTGGGATATTACATTGCGTTCATGTCTCAATTTTTCTAATTCTTGTAAAATTTCTCTCCATCTCTTGTCTAAATTAATGATATGATCAACTATTTCCTTTTTTTCCTGCTGAAATCTTTTTTCTAAGTTCTTTTTTACTAGACTTGCATTGTTTCTTATTAAGTTAATATCAAGCATAATCTAAATTATCTTGCAGATTATATAAAGATTATGGTATATTATTCTCGGAAATATATTTCAAAAGAAACATTTAAATATGAGTAAATTTTCTTTGTTGATTGGGGGATTAAATTTGGTTAAAAAACAAGGAACAATGTTTGAGGTTTTCTTCAGGGCTAAACCTGCTCTAATATTGGTTGCTTTGAGAAGAAGCACAAAGAACAGGTATGGAAGCATTTTAGCCAAGGAAGTTGATTGTACTTATTCTCATGCTGTCAAGATTTTGCAGGAAATGGAAAGAGCTAAATTAGTAATTTTTGAAAAACACGGCAGAATCAAAGATATAAAATTAACAGAATTAGGAACTAAAGTAGCAGAACATATTGAAAAAATAAAGGAGTTG
>JBBSZT010000034.1:2748-10416 GCA_038044585.1 Nanobdellota archaeon | reverse complement strand
TATCATTGGAAAGATTAAGTGAATTAGCAGGCAATTTTACTAGAATAGGGCTAAGTGCAACAGCAGAACCAATAGAAGATATTGCTAAATTTGTTGTTGGGAGTAATAGAGATTGCAAAATTGCTAAGATAGATTTAAGCAAGAAAATGGATCTGAAAGTTTTAAGTCCTTTAAAAGATTTAATAAATACAACGCATGAAGAAATGCATCATTCTATGTATCAATTAATTCATAAATTAATTCAGGATCATAAAACAACCTTAGTTTTTACAAATACCAGAAGTGCTACAGAAAGAGTTGTTCATTTTTTAAAAGAAAAATTCCCAAAAAATTATACAGAAAACATTGGTGCTCATCATGGCAGTTTGTCTAAGCAACATAGATTAGACTTGGAAACAAGAATGAGAGAAGGTAAGTTAAAAGCTATTGTTTGCTCAACATCATTAGAATTAGGAATAGATATTGGTTATATTGATTTAGTTATTATGCTAGGAAGTCCAAAATCAGTAGCTAGAGCAACTCAAAGAGCAGGAAGAGCAGGGCACAAACTGCACGACATGATTAAAGGAAGAATTCTTGTTTTAGACAGAGATGATTTGATTGAATCTAGTGTTATGTTAAAGAATGTTCTTGAAAGAAATATAGATAAAATTCATATTCCAGAAAACTGTTTAGATGTTTTAGCACAGCAAATTTATGGAATTGCAATAAGTGATCAGATTCACATTGATGATTTATTAAAATTAGTAAAAAGAAGTTATTGTTATAGAAATTTAGAAAAGAATGATTTTATGGAAGTTATAAAATATTTATCTGGTTTTTATAATACTCTAGAAGATAGACATGTTTATGCTAAAATTTGGTATGATGAAAGCAATGGGATGATAGGAAAAAAAGGCAAGCTAGCTAGGTTAATTTATATGACAAATGTTGGAACAATTCCAGATGAAACATTTATTACAGTTAAAGTTGGCGAGCAAGTAATAGGACATTTAGATGAAAATTTTTTAGAAAGAATGAAATCAAAGGATGTTTTTACTTTAGGTGGACAGACTTATGAATTCCAGTTTTCTCGTGGTATGGTGGCTCAGGTTAAATCTTCTGCTAATCGTACTCCAACTATTCCAAATTGGATTTCTGAGATGTTGCCTTTAAACTTTGATTTAGCTATGGAAATAGGAAAATTTCGTAGGTTAATGGAAGAAAAATTTAAATCAAAATCTAAAAAGGAAATTTTAGAGTTTATAGATTCTTATTTATATGTTGATAAAAACGCTGCTTTAGCTATTTATAATTATTTTAATGAGCAATATTTATATTTAAAAGAAATTCCAAACGATAAAAAAATATTAATCGAGCATTATAATGAAGATAATAAAAAATATGTTATATTTCATACATTATTTGGCAGAAGGGTAAATGATTGCTTATCCAGGGCAATAGGCTATGCAGTTGGAAAATTACAGCATAAGGATGTTGAAGTTGGAATAAATGATAATGGTTTTTATTTAAGTTATGAAGGGCATTTACAGGTTGTACAAGCGTTTAAATTACTTAAGTCTGAGAAAATAAGGTTGTTATTGGAAAAAGCAATAGATAGTTCTGAAATATTAAAAAGAAGATTCAGGCATTGTGCTACACGCTCATTAATGATATTAAGAGAATATAAAGGAATGAAAAAAAGAGTTGGAAGACAGCAAGTTTCTTCTATGTTATTAATAAGCGCATTAAGGAGAATAAGCAATGATTTTTGTATTTTAAAAGAAGCTAGAAGAGAAGTATTAGAAGATTTAATGGATATTCAAAACACAGAGAAGATATTAAAGAAAATTGAAAATGAAGATATTAAATTAAAAGAAGTATTTACAACAATTCCAAGTCCGTTTGCATTTAATATTGTATTGCAGGGTTATTTGGATATATTAAAGATGGAAGATAAAATTAAATTCTTGAGAAATATGCATACTTTAGTTTTGGCTAAAATCGGGAAAGAAAATGAGATAGACTATTAGGAATAGAAAGTTTTATAAATAAGATACATCTTACTAATAAGATATAACTTGGAGGTTAAAAATGGAAGAATTAATCGAAATGGGAAAAATAAGTTCAAGAGGGCAAGTAGCAATTCCATCAGATATAAGAGAAAAAATGGGTTTGGAAGAAGGTTCAAAAGTGCTGTTTCTTTTGGAAAATGATACTTTACTGATAAAAAGAATAAATCAACAAACCTTTGCCCAAATAACTAAACCATTAAGAGAGGCAAAGAAAAAAATAAAAGAAGAAGATGTAGTTGATTTAATACATAGATCTAGGAAATCTAAGAATGATTAAGGTTGTATTAGATACCAACATTCTTGTTTCCGGTACTTTTTGGACTGGAAATTCTTTTAAGATAATGGAATTGATAGACAAAAGAGAAATTACATCCATACTTTCAGAGGACATAGTAAAAGAATATCATAAGACAATAAATAGTGATGAAATAATAGATAAGATTAAAGATAAGAATTTGATTATTTCAAATGTTTCAAGAAAGGTAGTTCTGAATTCAATAATTATTCAACCAAAAGAAAAGTTAGATGTTATTAAAAATGATCCGGATGATAATAAGATTTTGGAATGTGCATATGCGGGTAAGGCTGGTTATATTGTTACAAAAGACAATCATTTGCTTAAATTAAAAGAATTTAAGAACATAAAAATAGTCACACCAGAAGAATTTTTAAAATTATTTAAATGATGTATTGTTATGAAGATTCATGAGAATATAGAAATAATTGATTTAGCATTATACTTAAAGAATTATAAAACTCTTATAATAAGTGATTTGCATTTAGGAATTGAAGAAAGCTTGAATAAACAAGGAATTCTAATGCCCAGATTCCAATTTCAGGATTTAATATCTAAATTAAAATTAATATTTGAAAAACTCGATGTTAAGAGGATAATCTTAAACGGGGATATAAAACATGAATTTGGTGAAATATCTCATCAGGAATGGCAGAATATACTAAAATTATTTGATTTTTTAAAAGATAAGGAAATTATTATAATAAAGGGAAACCATGATCCGATATTAAAGCCAATTTCAGATAAACGAAATATAAAATTAGTTGAAAGTTATAATTTAGATGATATTGCTGTTATGCATGGTGATAAAATATTGGTTAATTTAGGCAAGATATTAATAATCGGGCATGAACATCCTGCTATTTCATTAAAAAAAGGAATTAGAAGAGAAAAATATTCTTGTTTCTTGAAAGGAAAATGGAAAAATAAAACATTAATTGTCATGCCTAGTTTTAATTTATTAACCCATGGGGCAAATGTCTTAAATGAAAGATTACTTAGCCCATATTTAAATAATATAAATAATTTTGAAGTTTTTGTTCTAGAACCAAATGAAAATGGGTTATCAAAAGCTTTATATTTCAGTAAAATAAAAGATATAAAAGAATTATGAAACAAGTAATTTTAGTTAGAAAAGATTTAAAATTAAGTCCTGGAAAAATGTCTGCTCAATGCGCACATGCTAGTGTAGAAGCTGTTCTAAAATCTAAAAGAGAAATAGTGAATGAATGGAGAGGATTTTCAAAGAAAGTTATTTTAAAAGTCCAGGATGAAAAAGAATTAATTAAATATAAAAAATTAGCTGATAAAGAAAAGTTAGTTAATGCATTAATAAAAGATGCTGGTCTAACTGAGATTCCTCCAGGTACAATAACTTGCTTGGCAATTGGCCCAGATGAAGATGAAAAAATAGATAAAGTTACAGGTAAATTAAAAATATTATAAAATGGAAATATTAACAAAGAAAGTAGAAGAAACATCAACATTAGAAGAAAAATGTCTTGATGGAGGAAATCATACTTTAAAACCATTTATTTATGAAGGGAAAAAAAGTGATTTTGAAGAGTATTGTAAAAGATGTGGAGGCTATAGAATAGATCCAAAAGGTATTTATTCTCATATTGGTTTAATACATTATGTTGACTCTGAAAGATATAAATCTCTATTAAAATTATCTGAATCAATAAAAAATGGGCTGGATTAAAGAAAAAATAACAAAGTTTTTGGAAATGGACAAATTTGTCTATGATGAAATATTTATTAGTAGAAGTGTAATTTATAGAATTTCAGAATTTGCGCATAGTTCTTATCCAAAAGAGTTTATTGCGTTTTTAAAAGGCAAAATTTCCAATAAGCGTTTAATAATTAATGATTTAGTATATCAGCATTTCAAAAGCAGTTTTCATTCAGCTACTGTTGAAAATAGACTTCCATTAACAAGAGAAACATTTGGAAGCGTGCACAGCCACCCTTCTTATTCTAATATTCCAAGCACAGAAGATTTAATGTTCTTTTCAAAAAATGGCACTTTACATCTGATAGTCTGCAAACCATTTAACTTTGCTAATGTTAAAGCTTATAATTCATTAGGAAGAGAAGTACAATTTACTGTTTATTAGAATTCTTCTTTCATATCACAGAATATTGATATAAACTTTTTAGTTGCTATCTCTAATTCTTTTTTACCTTTAATTGTAATTTGGTATTTCTTTAGTTTACCCTTGCTTTTAATTTCTTTAATTAAACCATTTTCCCTTAGGTTTTTTAATACAGGATAAATTGTTCCAGGACTTGGTTTACAACCTTTTCTTTTTTTAATTTCTTCGCTTATTTCTTCTCCAGATATTTCCTTTTTGCTAATCATTCTTAGAATTAAAAAAGTCAAGAACCCTTTCATATCACAGTAAGATTTCATACTAATATGGAATTTTTATAGTATATATACTTTACTAAAATATCGTATAACCGATAGATTTATATATAAGTATCGGTTATCCAATATTAGATTTAAGGAGAAAAAATGAATAAATATGAAGAATTAATTAATGATAATGAATTAAAAGAAGTAGTAAATAATATAGAAAATCGTGGCATAAATGTAATTTTGGTTAATACTAGAACAGAAGCTCTGGAAAAAATTAAAGAATTAATACCAAAAAATTCTGAAATTTCTAATGGAGGTTCTACAACATTAAGCGAAATTGGATTTTTAGATTATTTAAAAGCTAATGAACACGGCTGGATTAATTTAAATGAAGAAGTTTTAAAAGAAAAAGACTCTAAAAAACAAACTGATTTAAGAAGAAAGTCTGTGACTTCTGAATATTTCTTGGGAAGCATTAATGCAATAGCTAAAACAGGTGAATTAGTTGCTTGTGATGCAACTGGGAGCAGGGTTACAGCATATCCATTTGCAGCTAAAAATCTAATTTTAGTTTCTGGAATAAATAAGATTACTAGTTCATTAGAAGATGCGATTAAACGCGTAAGAGAATATGTTTATCCATTGGAAAATGAGCGTGCAAAAAAAGCTTATGGATTTGGAAGCACAATCGGAAAATGGGTTATTATTGAACGCGAGATATTTAAAGGAAGAACAACATTGATATTAGTCAAGGAAAAACTTGGGTTTTAGTTAAATTTATAAATGCGTTTTTAATATCTAAAATTAGGACGACCATAGTGGTTTGGACACACCTCATCCCATTTCGAACTGAGAAGTTAAGCAAGCCTACGTTCTTAGTTGTACTGCACTCGCGTGTGGGAAGCTAAGAAAGTTGTCCGCTTTATTCTTATCTTCCCGATAAATGAGAAAGTTGATTATTTCTATGTTTTATCGTCCATAACATTAATTTTCTTAATATTAGGAAGATAATAAGATTTAAATATTTTGGCTAAATCTTTCGGGAAGTTCTTTTTTCTTACCTTCCCGAATAAAATTAGGATAATTTTTAAATTTTGATTGCTTTCTTTAATAAATTATTAATATAATCCATTCCAGAATCGTTTAGTATCAAAATATCATAAACCTTTTTATAATATTTTAGGTTTTGTTTTACATTATTGTTTAAGAAACCAATTTTAATTAAATTTTTATAACCAAAACCTTCTACCATTCCCTTATCTTCTAAGCTATCTCCTAATAAAATAACATTTTTTCTATCCTTTATAACTTTAAACACAGGATAATTTTTAATTGAGGTTTCATCTTTATTTAACACGTGGATTATTGGTTTCTTAATTCCAATAGCATTTTCATTTTTATCCCATTCGTAAGAATTTGAAATTATATGTATATTTTTGTATAATCTATTATGCCTTTTAAGATACATCGCTATTGCATCGTATCCTAAACCGCTTGAAGACATTATAACTAATGGGATTTCATATTCGTGCAATAAATCTAAGAATTCTAAACAACCTTCTCTTAATTTTACATTATCCGAACTTATTACCTTTTCTAAATCTCTTTTATTTAAACCAGATTTAATTAATAAATCAAAATGTTCATTCCACCATGAATGCATAACTTTTTTCTTTTTATCTAATGGTATTTTAGGATTAATTTCTATTGGATGATATTTTTTAAATAGTTCTTGAGCTTTTTCTGCATAATCTTTAGTTAAATAACTTTCATCTCTTAAAACTGAAATTAAAGAAGGAATCTCTTTACCATCAACGAAAGCTGTTGTTAAAGTCTTATCAAAATCACTTAAAATATGTAATTTAGAAGAACCATCTTTAGCCAATTGATTTTTTATTTTTTCTAATTCTTTTTGATTTGGAATAACTATATCTTTCATAAAATTATAAATATATTTTTAATTGTTTCTATCTTAATCTCTTTCATGGTTGTACCATTCTCTAAATAAATTAACAAAAACATTAATCATTTGTTCAGAAACTTTTCTTTTTTTTAGGTTTTGTATAATTTCTCTTACTAAATCAACAAATTCAGGTCTGTTTGCAAATTCAAAATCTATATCTGGATGATATCCTGGAAATATTCCTTTTGCAACACCTTCATGAACCTTGTCTTCAATTGCATTAAAAACAGTCATCGCCCATTCGTATGTTATGCCTTCTGTTATCTCGTTTGAGAATATTTTAATTATTCCTTTTTGCATTTTTTTGAGAAGTCTTTTTTCTTGCGAATCCATACTTCTAACAATGTGCTCCCCCTTGATTAATGCTAAAAACAAATCATGAAAAGTTTCTATTTTTTCTATCTTTTTTATTAACTCAAGTTCTAACTCAAATTGTAATTTAATGTTGGAAATTAATTTTTGGATGTCTTTTGAACTGGTAAGAAGTATTTTAACTATATTTATCTGAAATTTTAAGATTGAATTTAGCTGATGTAATAGTTTATACACATATTCATATTTTGTTTCAATATATCCTAAACATTGCTCTAACTTATGCACTCTTTTAACTTTTTTAGAGTGCTCTAATGCTTCTAAATCTGATATTAATTCTGATTCTTCTCTTTCTTCATTAGAAATATCTGCTAACTCAAGTTCTAATAATTTTTTTAATTCCTGCAAATTACTTTGGAAATTTGAGTCTATATTTAATTTTTTAATAAATACTTTCTTTTTAGAAATTGTTTCGATATAATCTTTCCAGGTTTTTATAATATCCTCGTCATCCAGCTCAAGCTTTATAGCAATCGATTCTGTTGAACCAAAAAGATTATTTAGTAAACCCATATATAAGAAAAATTAAGTATATTAATAAATATTTGTATTCGAATTAGTTGAAGACTAAACTTACCCAAATAGCCAATCTAAATGTTACAAAATTCTTAAATAGAAA
>JBBSZT010000034.1:0-2648 GCA_038044585.1 Nanobdellota archaeon | reverse complement strand
CAAGTTTTAATTAACTTAGAAAAGAATTTTGGCATAACTAAAAATAAAATAAAAAAACCATTTAACAAAGAAATAAAAGAAAAAACTGCCTTAAGTCATAATAAAGAAAGAGCCAGAGAAGTTATGAAAATGTTTAATTTATAGTTTTTCTGGCAAGATTACTTTAACTAAATCAAACAGTTCTTGAAAATCTTTTAAGTTTCTCGTTACTAAAAAATCAGATAAAATTTTAACTGAAAGATTACTTAAGAAAATAGAAGAATTAAGAAATACCCCCTATAATTCATGATACAAAAGTTATCGAAGGCTATGAAGAAAAATTATTTAGGGTTAGAGTTGGAGATTATAGGATACTTTATGAAGTAGATTACAAGTTAAATAAAATAGGGATTGTTAAAGTAGATAAAATATCAAAGTTTATTAATTATTATAGCGCAGTTTCTGCTATGTCTAGATCAACGTCCGCTTTATTCTTACCTTCTTGATTCTACATAATTCTTACAGAGTTTGTTAAAAACTTTTTCAAGAATTTCAACATCTTGCTTGCATCTGCCAATAATTTTTTCCCATTCTTTGGATTTATACAATTTTTCAATATCCACCCCAGAAACTCTTTCTTTTTCAACTTCAACATTATTTAATTTTGCTAATATTTCTAAATTAGGGTTTGTAAAGCTTCCAGAACCTGAGAAAAACAGCATTGTATCAAAATGATTTGAATTAACCATTGTCCAAGGATTTAAACTTATATTTAATGGTAAAATATTATTAATACAACTTCTTATTATTAAAAACGGAATATCAAATTTATAACCATTATGCGTAACAATCATAGCTTTACTTTCTTTAATAAATTCCCAAGTATTCTTTAAAATTTCAACCTCATCTTCCCCATGAAAAACTTTTACATTTTCATCATTTATTTTCAATGCAACTGCTATAACCTTGCTATAATTAGGATCAAAACTTCTTAATTCTTTAGAAATTTTCTTGTCCATCAAATAATTCTTAACATCTTCATTAGTTATTTCTAAAGGTGCTGTTTCAATGTCTAAAAATAAGTATTTCATATTATTAATATATTAAAAAACTATATAAATCTAATTAAAAAAAGAAGAATTTCCTAATTTATCCGTTTATATTTAAAATAAGTGCTCCTGCCGAATATTTAACCTTTTGTTATTTTAAGGGTAACCAAAAGCTTTATAAACTATAGTTAATATATATTAACAATGGTAAATATATATAAACTTAAGTTAACTATTCTTCAGAATGAAATATTAAGATTGTTATTCGTAAATATAGGTAGCCCTATGAATGGACATGAGATTGCACAATATCTAGATGTCTCTCAACCGGCAATATCTAAGGCATTGCCGTTACTTGAAAAAAGTTCCTTGGTTTCAGTAAAAAAAGATCCGCGTTCAAAAAGGTTGTTAATAACATTAAATGGGGAAAATAATGAGGTAATATGGCTAAAGAGGGTAGACAATCTAAAACAAATTTATGAGTCCGGATTAGTACAGTTCCTTAATGATAATCTTCCTGGCACTACCGTGATTATGTTTGGATCTTATTCCAATGGAGAAGATACAGTACAATCTGATATTGACTTAGCATTCATCGGGATAAAATATAAAGATTTGGATTTTAAAAAATTTGAGAGTATCCTTAAAAGAAAAATAAATATAAATAGCTACGAATCATTTAAAAAAATTGATAAGCATATATTAAATAATATATTAAATGGAATACTGCTTAAGGGGGCAGTGCAAATATGAAAGATTTTAAAGAATTTTTGGCATTAAAAGTAGTAAATAAGCAAATGCCGAATAAGGAGAGGGCAATATCTTTAATCGAAGATTCCGAGAAAAAGAAAGAGTATATGGAAACTACAATAAAATTAATACCTAAACAAAAATGGAATTCAAATGTTATTGTAGATCAATGTTATGATATCTTAATAGAACTAATAAGAGCAAAATTGTTCTTAGATGGGTATAATTCAAAAAGTTCACATGAAGCAGAAGTCTCGTATATGAAAATAATTGGATTTAGCGAGGCTGAAACAAAACAAATGGACGAATTAAGGTATTATAGAAATGGCACAAAATATTACGGAACTGTATTAAATATAGGGTATGCAGAAATGACAATAGAATTTATGAATAAGATCTATCAAAAGTTGTTAAGAATCTTAAAATAAATTTGTGTTTATTAAGAGAATCTAGCCCTTTGTTCTTTTAAAGGGCAACCATTTAAATATTTGTTTTTTTATCTATCCAAAATTAGTTTATAAAAATAATTAGAAAATAGTTGGGTCTGGTTCAACAACAATATTTTCATAAGCTAAATCCAATTTCTCGCATAAATCTCTTTGCCATCTCTTATAATTTTCTTTAGTTAAAATAAAGTGCTCCTGCCGGGATTCGAACCCGGGTCTCAGCCTTTCTTTGATTTTTGATGAAACTTTTTTTAAAAGCTTCCTCGAAAGGGCCGAATCCTTGGCCACTAGACTACAGGAGCTTAATATTTCCTCAACAAACTTTATTTTTAAATGTTTCTTAAAATAAAAAAATAGGTGGGCCTGAGCGGATTTGAACCGCCGACCACACGTGCTCTTAGCTCAAGTACATTGTACCTGGTAT
>JBBSZT010000033.1:0-2326 GCA_038044585.1 Nanobdellota archaeon | reverse complement strand
TATCAAAAATTAAAACAGCTATATTTTTATTAACATCTTCTTGTAAATTAGCAATTTCTTCTGCGAAAACCCCTATTGAATAACTATTATGAACAAGAATGTCATTTGCTACAAAATTATGAAATTTTGGAACACAAATATCGTAAACTTTAAAGTTACCCTCTAATTTTTCCATTGAAACTATTTCGTCCCAAAATATATCTGAAGTTGCTAATAGTGTTAAAGGATTACTTTGTTCAGATTCAGCAATTTTTAATAAAGTTTGTCTGGAACAAGAATGAAATAATCTTTCACGCATAGCTTTTGGATGTTTATAATTGAAATATCTACCGATTTGAGCCCAATTATCTGGTTTATAAATATCCCAAATTTCTTTTGGAATTGTATCTATATTTGGATTTCTAATTTTATTTGAATTATTTAATTCGTTTAAACAAATTTCCTGCTTTTTTCTCTTTTCACCAAAAAATCCAATTTGTTCAATAAATTTAGGAATTGTTGCTTCGTTTATTACTATTTCATAAGCGTCAAATATTTTATTTTTAAGTTTAACTTTTTTCTTTCTAAGTTTAGACAAAATATTAAACCTTAATAATAAATGTTGAACTTGATGAATCAACTTTTTAGAGGACGAACCATAACTTATTTCCCAATAAAGTGAATTACCTTTTTTATCTTTGTAAATACTTCCATCGCAACTAAATAACCTATTTAGAAATAAAGCTAAAAGTTCCTTCTTTAACTTGAATATATTTTCTGATATAAATTTTTGAGTGGATAATAATCCAAATAAGCTTTCTCTTTCAATTAATTTTCTTATGCTTCTTTTTTCAACAAGATTACTCATGCCTTTTATAAATTGCCCCATATTATTTCTTAATAAACTATGTTTCAAAACTTTAGTTTTCCAATTAGGAGAAGATATCCTGTAATGGCTTTCTTTTTCTTTTATTAATTCTAATGATGAATCAAATTTTTTTAAAGAATTTCTGAATTCCTCAACAATCTCATTATCTGAATTAGCAAATAATACAATTTTTTTAGTATGCCCTTCAGCTAGTAAATAAGCAAGTAACTTTATTTCATACTCGAGCATTTCATCATCCCCAAAAACTTCTAAATTTCTCGGAGTAGCAATTCTGCTTCCCAATCCAAGATCATAAGCGGGTTTCCATCCCTTTATCGTTAATAATGGATGTTCTGGAGTTAATTTAATCTCTTTACCACTTCTTAACTTAATTTGAAATAAAGTATCGACTTCTCTTTCAAAGAATTCAGTTTTATCAGAAGTACAAATTTTTAATTTGTCATTCAATGATAAAATTTTATTATTATCATTAGCCAATTCTTTTATTGCTTTAACAGAACCATTTTCTAGGGTAATTAAAGAATCTTCTGCTAGGCATTTTCCACTCCCCTTTTTACCTGAAATTAGAATTGTATGAGATTTAGCAACATCAATAAGGATGTTATTACTTAAAGAACTTGTAGGACCCATTTTAACATAACTTTTTCCATAAAATATTAATCCTTTACTTCCTAATTCTTTTTGCTCTTTTTCAGTTCTACCTATTATTATATCATATGGCATTCATAATCAAAAAATTTTTAAAGATATAAATGTTCTTATTCATTGGAATCAAAATGTGGAATCAAATTAAAACAGTATTATTGCTTGGAATCTTAACGGCTTTATTGTTATTTATAGGAAGTTTTTTTGGTCAAAGTGGTTTAACAATTGCTATTATTTTTGTTTTATTAATGAATTCTGTAACTTACTTCTTTTCAGATAAAATTGCTTTAATGTTTTATCATGCTAGAGAAATAAAAAAATCAGAATTACCTTGGTTACATTCTATGGTAAAAGACGTTGCAAAAGAAGCTAATATCAAAGAACCTAAAGGAATTTATTTGATTCCAACAGAACAAGCTAATGCGTTTTGTGCCGGATCTGGGCCTAAAAGATATGTTGTTGCTTACACTAAAGGAATTTTAGATTTATTAACAAGAGAGGAATTGAAAGGAGTATTGGCACATGAAATCAGTCATTCTAAGAATAGGGATGTTTTAGTTGCTACAGTAGCTGCCACAATTGCTGGAGTAATTTCTTATTTAGCTCATATGGCTCAATTTGCAGCTATTTTTGGAGGATTTGGCAGAAATAATAATCGTGACTCTGGGAATATGATTAGTTTACTTGTTTTAGCTATATTAACACCAATAATTGCTTTGATAATACAAATGTCAATATCTAGAAGTCGTGAATATTTAGCAGATGAAACAGGTGCGAAATTAATGAAAGATGGAAAACCATTAGCACGAGCTT
>JBBSZT010000032.1:0-1710 GCA_038044585.1 Nanobdellota archaeon | reverse complement strand
GAGAGGTATACAAAAAATAAATATGAAAGTTCTATCTGGGCAGCTCAAACTCAAGAGCAATATAAGAAGGTTTATAGAGAATTATTTAATGCAGTAGAACAATTCCCAGATTTATTTTTGATAATTAAGAAACATCCTTCCGGATCTTTAGAAGAGAATATAATAAAAGATCTAGCTAAAAAAGAGAATTTTAATAACTTTGTAATTATAGATGATATGGATATTTATAACATTTTAAATGCTTCTTATGGAATTATTACGAGATTATCAACAATGGCTTTAGAGGCAATGTTAATTAAAAAACCAGTTATTATAATGGATACTTATTTTGACACAAATGATAATTTTGGTTATACAATGTTTAATGCAGCTTTACACGCTAAAAAACAAGGAGATTTAAAAAAATTATTAAAATTAATTTATAACGAGGATGTAATTAAAAAACTTCAAAACAACATGGATAAGTTTGTTAATTATAATTATTCGGTTAAAGGAAACGCTTCATCAAGAATGGCTGAATTAATTGAAAATATAATTAAGAAATAAATATTAATCAGGCCCCCATTGATATGAGATTCTTTTAAATTCATATTCTTGGGCTGCATTTCTTACTACCTTCATATACTCAACATCATTTAAACGTAGATCCCTTTCTCCAAGGAATTCAAGAACTTTTATAGCTAGATTTTTATCGTTAACTTTGGAATTACCTACAAGAACTTGAACAGCACCGTCTTTGCTATAAGTCTTTTCTTCTAATAACTTTTGGGAATCATGTGGCATTCTACCAAACATATTTCTAAACAAAGTAATTCCAATGTCTAATCCAAAAATTTTTGCAAAATATCTATTCAATGAAAGGGTTGTAACAACTTTTTCTTCGGTAATATTTTTTCCCAATAAATCAACTAAATTCCTAATATTCCTAACTTCTCTCTCTACCATTTTGACTCGCTAACTGATTTACTAATATAACTTTATAAATCTTTCTATTTGTGCCACTTATCAATAGCAATAAAATCTTTATAAAGTATATCGTTTTAATTACATTAATAAATCTAGTTATTTTTTAATAAGCGGGGTTAATATGACAGAAGAAGGTAAACCATTGTTTGATGGAAAATTAAGGTATTGTGTAAGATGTTGTATTCCAGCTACAAATGAAGGCATGCAATTTGATGAATTAGGGATATGTTTAGCTTGTCGTTCATCAGAAGAAAAAATGCATATTAACTGGGTTGAAAGGCAAAAACAATTAAAAGAAATTCTTGAAAGTTATAAATCAAAAGCAGGGAGTAATTATGATTGTATTATCCCAATTAGTGGTGGAAAAGATAGCGCATTCCAGCTCCATGTTTTAACAAAAATTTACAAAATGAAACCTTTGGCTGTAACATTCTCCCATAATCTTTATAGTAAAACAGGTTGGTATAATCTTTGGAATATGTTAGACAAATTTAATGTTGATCATATAATGTATACACCAAATCGTGCTTTAATTAATAAGTTAATGAAACAATCTTTAAAAGGTATAGGTGACCCTTGTTGGCATTGTCACATGGGTGTTGGTTCATTTCCTTTACAAGTTGCTGTAAAATTTAAAATTCCATTAATGATTTGGGGTGAATCGATTGCAGAAGGAACAGGAAGAGCAACATATTTTAATCCTGTAATGGAATTTAATCGTGATTATTTTGTAAAACAATCAGC
>JBBSZT010000031.1:0-8002 GCA_038044585.1 Nanobdellota archaeon | reverse complement strand
TGCAGTTTAAGAAACGATGGAAAAATCATAAAGTAATGCAGGATAATTATCATGTTTATGTTAAATTAAAACGCAAAAATACTAAAATTAAACCATTTGTTAAAGCATTATTAAAAGATAATTATTTAAAAGACTTGGTTAAAAGTATTAAAGCGAAATAATTTTAAACTTAATCCTTTAATTAAGATTATGCAACAAGCTTTAGTTAAAAGATGGAAGTGCACTATATGCGGTTATATCCATGAAGGAGATAATCCGCCCGATGAATGTCCTGTTTGCGGATCACCAAAAGAAGCATTTGAGGAATATGAATTCTAGTTAAAGATAAAAATCATAATATGACTCTAACTTTTTTCCATGCTTATCTAATATAACATTTTTATCATTATCAACAAATGCAACATAAACTCTATAAGTACCATATTCATTAATCTTTACATTATAAGGATTAAATATTTTATCCAAGGCTAAATATTCTCCTGGTTTAATTATTCTTAAATTGTTTCCATAACTCCCTTTATCGATAATATCATCCACGATTTTTCTATAAAATTCCCAATTATTTGTTCCATAATTATACTTCTCAATATTAATTAATAAATAACCTGAAATTTGCTTAGTTTCTAAATTCATTAACAATGATTTTGGTACGATATGAACATTACCAAAATACTGATTATTATCTGTATTCTCTTCGCTAGATGAATTCAAAATTAGCAGTATATTGTTGTATCCTAACTTATCCGAACTAAGCTTAAATAAAACATCTTTATATTCTTTAGAGTTGAGATCTCCAATCAAAATATTACTAAACAATTCATCATTAACATATATATTTAAAGAAACATCATTGGCGGTTTTTGTTCCTCTGTTATATATACTAGCACTTATATTAACACTTTCATTAACTAAAAAGTTCTTATTATAATCTCTAATCACATTATTAATTAAAATATCTGCTTTATCTTCTATTACTTCAATATAAATTCTATAAATATTATTATCTTTAGACTCATTTAAATCTTGAGAATCAACCTCAAATGATAAATAATATTGTCCTATTTTATCTATATTATAACTAATTTGTTCTTTTTTGAAATCATTTACCATTATTTTATCATAATTCTTATTAAATACTAATGTTCTATTATCCTTCTCTTCTAAATAAAGATTAGTAGTGACATTATTCGCGTCCTTTGTTCCGAAATTATAAACATATAAATTTATTTCACTTGGTTTATTTACAATCCATAAATAATCAGAACCTAATGTTGGATATATATCTGGAGCATCATAAATTATATCAATATAAAAATCATTTATATTATTATCTTGATTTAAATCTTCGGGACTTTCTATTACTAATCTTAATTTTTTATATCCCAAGCTGTTTGGAGTCCATTTGAAATCTATATCCTTTATCTGATCAACTGCAAAAGACCCTGTGTTTTCCTCTTGTATTAATGTGATATTTTCTTTTAAAGAACCATTAAGATAATATTCTTGAACCAAATATAAACTAGCTTTAGAATCAGTGATTGGTCCTACACCAACATTCTGTATTGTTGCATGAATGTTATTTTCCACATTAATAAATTTCCTTCCGTCGTAATTTATCTGTCCAACTAAATCAGGACCGTTTGGTATAACAAAATGATATAAATAATATAAATTATTTTCTTGTTTAAAATCATTTGAGCTATTTACAGCAAATATTAAATTAGAGTAACCTAATTTACTTGGTTTATAATTAAAGGATTCGGATATTTCCTCTTGTGGATTAATATTCGGCAGATTTTTATATAATATTTTATTATCCTCTTGATAAACCTCAAAAGTTGAATTATATGAAACTTCTGATCCTATATTACTTATTTCTAAACTAATCGATGAGGTTTCATTCAAAATAAATTTCCCTAATGAACCAGCTGTTTTTATAATTAAGTCAGATGATAATTGTAACTCATTATATTTGTAATCCTTTGTCAGATATTCTTTATAATAATCATATTCATCCTCACCAAAAGAAGAACGCACATAAATCTCTTTTATTTTATATGGACCATTTAAACTAAATTTAGATATATCAATTGCATCAAAGGTTAATGTTAAAAAATTAATTCCTTTATCTAAGTATATCCCATTACTATAACCATTGCTTAATAAAACACCAAAGTTAGAATACATTGTGCCAGATAGATAATAATAACCTTCTTCTATTGTATCTAATGTTATATTTAAGATAATATAATTATATAAACCATCATTATTTGTATCTAAGCCATAATCATTCAAGTTTTTAATTACTGCTCTTGGGGAAGATGATTTACCATATAAAGAATTATCATAATTATTTTTTTCTTTAGATGAATCAGTATAAATAGAGATAGAATTAACTCCAAGATCTGGTTGATAATTAAATGTGAGGTTTATAATATCACCTTGTTTTAACTCATTTAATAATACTGAATCTTTAGTCTTATTATTAACAACTAAATCTACATTAACATTATTTTGAGTAATTCCAAGATTTTTTATTTTTGCTTTTACACTAGCATTATCTCCTTGATAAACTAATTTATTATTTTCCAAATCAAACAATCTCAAATCATAATCACTCTTAGATATATTTTGTGAAGCTGTTACAATTGAATTATAAAATATAAGTTTATTATTTAGATATCCTTCTCCTAAACTAAGTTCTTCCATTGAACTCAAATAAATATTATTTGCATTTTCATTATTAAAGAAAATTTTAGCTTTGTCGTCTGTTGATATGGCTAATATATTTCCATTTTGTGTTTTATTTTGTTCCAAATCATTGTTATTAAAATAAGTTGGAGTATAATAGATATCATCATTTATTCTATTAAATATTGAATTATCTTTATATAACCTCTTCATTTGCTGACTCCAACCATCTGCCCAAAAACCTATTTTACTTTGATCCATCCCAAATAGAGGAGCAAGTTTCATATTATTTGGGACTAATTCAGAGAATGTACCAGAAGTAGCTATTATCCCATGTCCCTCTTCAACATATCTTTTAATAGCATCAATTTCATTATCCCTAAACTGCCAGTTATTTCCCGTATATTGAGAATTATCCCAAGCATCTGAAACAATCAAAACATCTGCTTTAGTTGCAGCAATATCTTCATATGTAATATCTTCTTTGTTTAATGTTTTATAATCAATATTTACTAAATCTTCACCATAATTATACCATCCATTGTTTAATTCATCAAATATTGAATATCTTGCATAATCTGTGCCCCAAGAATCAAGAACAACTGCATTTATTCTATCTTTAATCTTCTCCAATACCTTTAATGTTCTTACAAGTTCATTATTTGATTTAAATAATTCTCCGGGTATTGTTTGTATCTGAACTTTTATTTTGTTATCTCCTGAATCAATAGTCATATAATTAAAGTTAATCTCTTTTATTTCTCCAGATAATAATTGATTTATATTATAAGAGTTCTTTAAAATATCATTTATATATAAAGAAACTTCTAAATTATTTTCTTCACTTGAACCATAATTTTTTATTAAAACTTTTAGATTAATATTTTCGTTTAACTGCGCAAATTTTTTATCTGGTATAATATCATAAACAGAAATTTCATGATTTGGCTGATTTAATTTTGTCATTGCTTCTAATAAATCTACAACACCATAACCATAAGTATTATCTCTTCCTATTTCTCCCCTATCTAAAGCAGAACCATATAATAACTCTTTTACTTGTTTATCATTAAATTCAGGTCTAGCTTGATAAATTAAAGCTATAGCTCCTGAAACATGTGGTGTGGCCATGCTTGTTCCAGATAATCTCCAATATTCGTTTATTGTATCCCATTTAGGAGCATTTATGTTTACACCTGGAGCAGTTACATCTGGCTTAATTCTACCATCTAAAGTTGGACCACGAGATGAAAAACCAGCTATATCTAAGTTATTATCTATTGCTCCAACAGTAATTGCTTTTTCAGCACTTCCTGGACTAGCGATTGTTTTTGGAGATGGTCCTGAATTGCCTGCAGCTACAACTAATGTGATTCCATAATCAACCAAAGCATTAGCTGCATACTCCATAGGATCATTCTTTAGTTGTGCCCGTCCTCCAAGGCTCATTGAAGCTATTTTTATATTATATTTATCTTTATTTTGTGCTACCCATTCCATACCAGCAATAACTTGATCATAAGTTCCACTGCCAAATTTATCCAAAACTTTCACTCCAACTAATTTTGCTTTTGGTGCAACTCCAACATAAATTTTATCTTTTCCACCTGTCCCACAACAAATTCCAGAAACATGTGTTCCGTGAAAATGATTATCATAAGAAGTTTGTCTAAAATTAACAAAATCTTTGAAACCTATTACTTTAGGATCATTTGTAGTAGGATCATCATCTAAATCATCTAAGCTTTCATGTCTTGAATCAATACCTGTATCAATAACTGCCACAGTAATATTTTCTCCTGTTAACCCAAGATCTTTTCTAACAATATCACCTTTAATGACTGGAACACTTTTATCTAAGATAACATGTACAGCTTCATTTGGAAAAACATCAAAAACGCTATTCAATTTTTTAATTTTATTAGCTTCATCTTCATTTATATTTAATACGATACCATTAAACAAATCTCCATCAAATTTTCTTGTAATTTTATTCTCATCTAAATTTAATTCTTTTTTTACTTCTTGAAGATTATTATCAAATTCTTTTTTAAACTCTGTTTTGTAATTTGAAAATTCTTCATCAATAGAGTTTTGTAATTTATTATAATCAGATTCTGATTTTGAGTAAAGAGCTTTATTAATTTGTTTTGTCGGATATTTATAGATAAAATTAATTACATTAACATTTGCATTTTCGTAATTCTCTTTATAATTTATGCTTTTTAATTTAAGATCTTCCAATTGTTTTTCTAATTTAGTTTTTTCTACTAGTATTGGGTCTTGTTTAAATTGTATAATATAACCACCTGGTTTTATATTAACATAATCTTTTGAAATTGCTGTTCCTTGCAAAAATTTATTATTATCTGCTTGTGGCGGATCTGTTAATTCTATTTTTTCATCTTGTCGATAATAATCTTTTGTTGTTGCTAAAGTAATATAAGCATCTACCTGCTGGGTAATATTCTTCGCTTCAATTGTTACAGAAACTTCATTTGAATCTTTAAAATCAGACTTATCTTCAAATATTCTTATATAATATTCATATTTTCCAGGGTTTAAATTTAGATCTGTATACCTACATTTACCTATACCCCTATCTTTATCTTTACAAAATTGCTCTTCTGGACCTGAATCTAATAAAATTCCATTTCTATAAATTTCAAATTGATAAGGGGTTCTTAATTTTACTGCAACTGCTTTTTGTTCAAATAATTTTTTAAATGAATTCCCTATATTACTAAAAATATCTAATATAGAATTGCTTGTAATGAGATTTTTTGTTTTTGCAATTGTATCTCTTACAATTAACCCTGTTGCAGAACTCCCATAAGCATTATTAATACATTTTTGTATTTCAGCTGGTTTATTTTCTTTAGTATTGCAATTATTTAAATCTGAGCAGATTCTAGTCTGCTTATTATTATTACAAGAGCTCCATTCAGTACATTGCCAATCTGGATTACAGATAATTTTTTCACATTCAAAAACAGGCGAACAGGAATTATCACAACTTTTAAACACGGCACCATAACCAGACGCACAAATTATAGTTCCGACTGTACAATCCTGGCCAATACAACAAACATCTCCGTCTCGTACGCATTCATTTCCATAAGAACTATAAGTCCAGCTTAAGGCCACATTATTTTCATTAAGAGAAGCAACTAAATTTAGATTAGGAAGCTGAGCATTTATATTAATTGAGAATAAAATTAAAGTCACTATATATAAAATAATCCTCTTTTTCATCGATATTTTATTTTATATTTAAGTTAATAAAACTATCGTTTAAAAAAGTTTAAATAAACCCTAATTCTAATTAAATTATGATAAATTGGAATATTAATCCTGAAATAATTAATATATTTGGATTTAGTGTAAGATATTATGGATTAATTTATGTTTTAGGATTTATAATAACTTTATTTTATTTAGATAATCTAAGAAAAAAACAAAAATTAGAACTAAGCAAAGATAGTATTTATGATTTAATTTTTTATTTAATAATTGGGGTTATCATAGGAGCAAGAACATTCGAAGTTTTATTCTGGAATCCAGGTTATTATTTTTCTCATTTATTAGAGATATTTATGATATGGAATGGTGGATTAAGTTTTCATGGTGGTTTATTAGGAGCATTTGTTGTAGTATATTTATTTTCTAAAAAACATAAAATTAGTTTAATTAAACTAGCAGATATATTAATAATTCCAGGAACTTTAGCAATTGCTTTGGGAAGACTAGGAAATTTATTTAATTCTGAAATTTATGGAAAAATTACTAACGTTTCATGGTGTTTTAATTTCAATAATGTAGAAAGTTGCAGACATCCTTATCAAATTTATTCTTTTTTATTGCATTTAGTTTCATTCTTTATATTATTAAGGTTAAGTAAAAAACAAAATAAAGAAGGAAAAATATTCTTTATAGGGATATTATTATTTGGATTAGTAAGGTTTATTTTAGATTTCTGGAGAGATGATATTGTTTATTATGGTTTAACTCTTGGCCAATACTTCAGTACTCCTTTAATTTTAATTCCCATATATTATTTAATTAAGAAATAAAAAGGTTTATAAGAACATAATTTTAGCTCAATAATATGGAACAAGTCCAAGAATTCATTGCAAAGGATATGACAATTGCTGAAGTTATTGAGAAATATCCAAGTACTATAGAGACTTTATTAATGACTGGAGTTCATTGTATTGGTTGTCATGTTTCTTATTATGAAACTTTAGAAGAAGGAATGAAAGGCCATGGCATGTCAGATAAAGAAGTTGATGAAGTAATAAAAGACATGAATAAAGTAGTAAGAGAAGAAAATTTAGATAATTCTGAAATAAAAATAACAGACAAAGCAGCTTCTAAAATTAAGGAAGTTATTAAGAATAAAAAAGCATTAAGAATTGAAGTTATTCCTGGTGGATGTTCTGGTTATATGTATAATATTACAACCGAAGATAAGATTAATAAGGATGATATTGCTATAGAAGATAAAGGTGTTAAAGTTATTTTAGATAAAGAAAGTTTTAATTTATTAAAAGGAAGTAAATTAGATTATGTAGATAGTTTGCAGGGTGCTGGTTTTAAGATTCATAATCCAAATGCTAAATCAACTTGTGGTTGCGGACATAGTTTTAGTTAAATTTAGTACAATGATGAGCTCAAAAAGTATTTAAATATAAACAATCATACATTAAATATGGAATGGTTAAGAAAAATTTTCGGACAGAAAATAATTAATTATTTTTTTCTAACAGGCATTGGGATAATATTTATCATACAGAAAGAATTTTGAAGATATTAAAAAAAGACAGAAGTTAAGCCACATCAGACATTATTGAATATAATCGCTGTTATGCTCTTTGACCATACAAATTGTGGTCAAACTTCGTCCGAAGAGTTCGGGCTGGTGCGTACAATAATTCTTAGAAAATAAAAACAGATCTTTATCTAGGAGTATAAACAAACGCATAATAGTCTATTTGAACATCAGTATTTTTTGAAGTTCTATCTAATGGGATTCCTCCATGAATAGTAAATCCATTTATTCCTTTAGGCATTTCTGAAGGTCTTTGAAATATATCTGCTCTTACCATCTGCTCAAAATCACCCATAATAGAACCATATGTTACAAATTTATCTCCATCAGTGATATTAACAGGTTGATTATCTGATCTTCTTACAAAACCTTTTCCTTTAATTAATACTATTTCATCTAACTTTATTGATGTCATGATGTTAGTAACTTTATAGTGGTATTTAAATGTTTCTTTTAGCACTGCCACGCAATTGAACTTAA
>JBBSZT010000030.1:0-1598 GCA_038044585.1 Nanobdellota archaeon | reverse complement strand
GGCCATTCTTTTCTGAAAATTTTTCTCTCCATTTGCATTGCATCTCTAAACCCTCTTTTCTTAAGTTCTTTTCTCACTATCCCGCCTTGATGAGGGTAATGGTATCTTCTTTCTAAAGGACTTTGAAATCCATGAGAATAATGTACTAATTCATGTGCGATAGTTAAATCAATAATATATTGAGGAACATCTTCATGCTTGAATAAAGAATTAACAACAATCTCTGTAATATTATTTTTCATTTTAATATGGCCAAATTTTAATTTCCATTTTCCTTTAAATTCAATCTTAACCTCATTAAGCATTGGAACATCCATAAAACGAAGCTGCCATATTTCCAACATTCTATTTCTCAGCCAGTTATCATCTCTCATTTTTATAGAAGAAAAACTACCTATATATAAAGTTAATTCTATAATTTATAAAGAAAAATATAAAAGCTTAATCTTTCTTGAATTCTGAAATATCTTTCAATAAATCAACATGTCCTAAAAATAATGCCCTGCAGCAATATCTTTCTAATCCTAATTCATCCATAACTTTTTTTGGATTTTCACCTTTAGCAATTCTATCTTTATAGTCTTTCCAAAGGTGTGCTACTGGTTTTCCACAGCTCATACAACGGATTGGTATAATCATTTTAATTCGTTAAATTATTTTTTTATCCCTTTTTAAAGATTTCGTACAGCTAAAACCATAAATTTTATAATCTTAAATGATTTATTAATATTATGAAATTATTATTTATTTGTAATCAAAATCAAAATAGAAGCAAAACAGCTCAGGAAATATTTAGCAATAAATTTGAGACTAAATCAGCTGGATTATATAATAATAAGCCAGTTACTAAAAAACAGTTAGAATGGGCAGATATTATTATAGTAATGGAAGATTCTCAAAGAACAGAAATAAGTAAAAGATTCCCAGAACAATATATTAAGAAACAAATACTTTCCTTAAATATTCCAGACATTTATTTTTATAACGATCAAAATTTAATTAATTTACTAAAAGATAAAGTTAATGAATTATTGATTTAACCATTCTTCAAATAATTTTATTGCATCTTCTTTATTTGTAAAAACTTTGGTTTCTGCAACATGCATTTCAGGTAATCTCTTAGTAATTTTATACCTCTTTTTTCCAGTTTTAGTTTGAAATTCTTTTATTGTAACTTCCCAATTTTTCATAATATAATTAAGAGGTTCTTATTTATAAATAAAACCAGTGCGGTTGTCACTTGGACGTTTGGGAAATAATATATATTTTAGAAAATAGATTTCTAAGTATCTATCTGTATGATTTTTGTACTTTTGATCTTGCTTTTTGGTGTGTATTTGGTTTTCTGCTTTCTCTTTGCCTGACATCTGCAACTAATAAACGTCTGTCATATTCTAAAAAGTTTTTCTCTAATTGTTTATTTCCTGTAAATTGCACTAAACTACGTGCAATTGCCAAACGTGCAGCTTCAGCTTGTCCATTCCATCCGCCACCTCTAACATCAACATCAATCCTAATTTTATTAGTTACATCATTGCCTGCAATAAGCAATGGCTCCATTATTCTCATACGAGCTAAAATTGGATTATATAATTGTA
>JBBSZT010000029.1:2061-5245 GCA_038044585.1 Nanobdellota archaeon | reverse complement strand
ATAATAAAATTTAGTTCTTCCAAATATCAAAAATAAGATTAATATTATAATTATTATTAAAAATGCTAAGAATACAAATATTCCTAAAAATAAAAATATTGCAATCAATAAAGGAATAGCTAATAACAAACTTAATGCTAAAAATAATCTAGTTCTCCATGAAATCAATGGTTTTAATCTTGTTTTTTTCATAGAAAAAGCTATAAATACTTAAATTATAAATCTTGCTATAATGACTAGCTTAGAAGAAATAAAAAAGTATCTTGAAAAAAGTGATAATCCTTTAATATTCTTTGATGATGATTCAGACGGTCTAGCTTCATTTTTGCTAATTCATAAATATCTTGGAAGAGGAAAAGGCATAATTGTTACACATCCTACAGTAGATGATAGTTATCTAAGAAAAGTACATGAATATAATCCAGATTTAGTTCTAATCCTAGACAAACATAAAATTGAACAGGATTTTGTTGATAAAGTAAATGTTCCAGTAATATGGATTGATCATCATCCTATTGTTGATATTAAAGGTATAAAATATTTTAATCCTAAATTATATGGCAAAGAAGATTTTCCAACTTCTTACTGGTGCTACGAAATTGTAAAAGAAAATCTCTGGATTGCCATAATCGGACTCTTAGCAGATCATTGTCTGGAGCATTTTAAAGAATTCTCAAAACAATATGAAGATTTAGTTAATTACGATGTTAAAGAACCATTTGATGCTGTATTTAACACAAAAATTGGAATATTAGCTATTTTATTTACATTTATTTTAAAAGGAAATGCAAGTGAAGTAAAAAAATCAATTAGCATACTAACAAGAATAAATGATCCTTATGAGATATTAAATAAAAATACTCCTCGCGGTAAATTTATTTATGACAGGTTTGAAAAAATTAAGAAAGAGTATGACAGTGTATTACAAGATGCCTTAAAAAACAGCATAATAACAAAAAATATCTTGCTTTATACTTATTACTCTGGGAAAACAAGTTCAACCGCAATTTTAGCTAATGAGTTAATATATAGATTTAAAGATAAAGTTATAATTATAGCCAGAGAAAAAGACGGTAGAATGAAGATGAGTTTAAGAACGCATTATAAATCTAAAATAATTTTGCCACCATTAGTAAATAAAGCAGTTGAAGGATTAAAAGGCAGTTCCGGTGGACATGACCATGCTTGTGGTGGTGAAATGGATAAGGAAGATTTCAAAACATTTATAGATAGATTAGAACACTTAATAAAAAAATGAAATTTTTAGATGTGTTTATTGAGGATTGTAGATATTATGATCCAAAAAACATAGAATTAAAAACAATTCTGAAATATGTAAAATTAAGGGGGAAAACACTCCTTGATGTCGGAACCGGTATTGGGAGGCTTTCTTTTCCCTTGTCAAAATATGCAAAAGAAATCGTCTCTTTAGATAAAGATAAAAGATTTTTAGAGTATTTTAGAGGGAAAAAAAGAAAAAATTTAAGTTTTATTAATCAAAATGCTGAAAAATATTTAAAAAAAGATAAAAAATTTGATGTTATATTACTTGCCTGGCCTACTATCAATTTTAAATTTATTAAATTAATTAAAAATGTGATGCATAAAAATAGTTTATTTATTTTCATTACTTGCGATAATAATTCAGATTATGAAATAATAATTAATAAATTGGATATTATTAAAAAAAATTATTTTGGAAAAGATATTAAAAATAAAATTAAATTTATTAAAGAAATTCCAAGGAGATTTAGATTAATAATCAAAAAGAAATTTTCTACAGAATATTTATACCCTAACGAGAAAATAGCTTTTAGGGTAATAAAGAATGGTTTAATGCTCTGGTTTAAGATAAAATGGAATAAAAATGCCGAAGAAAAGCTGAAAAAAATAATAGATAAGCATAAAATAGGCAAAAAAGTTAGATTTAAAGAAAGGATTTACTTTTATATACTAAAAAAATGAGGTGGTTAATTAATTGTGTTGTATTCTTGCTAGTTTTAAATATTGTAAATGCCCAAGATTTTAATGATTATAAAAGTTTAGGAATACAATCTAAATTTAATTCAAACTTAGAATTAGAATATTTAGAACCAAATTATAAAATAGATTATGTTAACACTAATCTGACATTCTTTCCCAGAAAAAATGAATTTCAATCTGTAAACTATAAATTAAATAGCAATCCAGAAGCTGATACAGAACTTAATGAAAATTTTATATCTTACAGCTGGAAAAATCCAAAAGATAAGGAAATAAGATATGGTTTAACTTCAGATATAAAAACAGAATTAAATTTTAAGAAAATCAAAGGAAAAATTAAATTTCCAATTGAAGATGTTGAATCGTTAAGTGCTTATACAAGAGAAAGCGAAACAGTTACTTCAAAAGATCCAGAGATAATAAAAAAAGCAGCTGAATTAGCGCAGGGCGAAGATGATTTATATTCTGTTGTGTATAAAATAGGTTCCTGGACTAAGGAAAATATAAATTACAGCCTAGAGACATTAACAATGGATGTAAGCCAAAATGCTTCCTGGGTTTTCGAGAATAAAAGAGGCGTATGTGATGAACTTACTTCATTGTTTATTGCCATGTTAAGAAGCATTAATATTCCTGCCAGGTTTGTAACAGGACAAGCTTATACAAATGTAATTAATGGATTTGGAAATCATGCCTGGGCTGAAGTTTATTTCCCAAGTTATGGTTGGGTAGCTTTTGATCCTACTTATGGTCAATTTGGTTATGTTGATGCAACCCACATAACAATGAGGGATAGTTTAGATATAAAAGAACCAAGTGTTAATTATGCATGGCGTTCGTATGGTGTTGAAGTTAAATCAAATAAACCAGATATAACAACAAATATCACCAGTTTAGGTGAAATATATAAAGAAAATGTAGAATTAAATTCAAAATTGTTTGAAGAAGAAGCAGGTCCTGGAAGTTATATTCCTTTAGAAGTTAATATTAAAAATCCAAATGATTATTATTTGCCATTAACATTATATTTAACAAAAGCTCCAAAAGATATTAATGAGCGTGAAAAAAATATTTTGCTAAAACCTTTAGAGTCTAAAAAAGTATTTTTCATAATTGAAGTACCAAAAAATGTTGATAATGGTTTTATTTATATATCGAAGATAGAAGTTACAGATTCATTTGAAAATAAAGTATCTACAAA
>JBBSZT010000029.1:0-1961 GCA_038044585.1 Nanobdellota archaeon | reverse complement strand
ATCAATTTGAATATTAATGAAGAAAAGAAATTTAATATCAGTTTAATGGCCAAGGACTTTGACAAGGAATTATTAATTAAGATAAACAATGACGATGTTAATAAAAATTTATTTGTTGATTTAAATATACTTAAAGACCCTGGATTAAATATTAAAAATCTAAGTTATCCAAAAATTGTAGATTATAATAATTTCTACAATCTTACCTTCAATATGAATTCTAATTCTGAAATAAAAAATGTGAGAATAAAAATCGGAAGTGATAAATTATTCAATTTAAAGGCATTTAAAGGTGAAAATGAATTCAATGTAAATTTCAAGGGTAAAAACTTTAATAAAAAACTAAATTTAACAATAAGTTATGAGGATTTAAACGGAAAAAAATATGAGTTACAACAGCCAATAGAACTTAAGGTTGAAAATGCCCCTTCATACCTGGATTATTATTGGATTATTATCTTAATTTTAATAGTAATCATTAGTATGATTTTGCGAAAGAAGAGACATTAATAACTTTTAGCAACATAAATTATATGGTTAGCCTTTTCACCACAAATAATACATTTTTGTCCTTGTTTTATTTTATCTTCCTTAGGATACAATGTGCCAGAAACATTTGCTGTGGTTTCTTCTTTCAATTTATCAGCACATTTTTCTCCATCCAAGTCAACAGAACAAAATGGAATTTTAACAAAACCACTATAATCTTTAATCATTTTTTTTAATTCATTATAAGAATCTGTTTTTTTTGTTTTATCTTTAAAGTATAAAATTGCTTTTTCTTCTATTTTTTTATCTATTAAAGTAGAATTTTTCTCAATTTCCTTGACTAAATCTTTTAATTTAACCGAGATTTTATTTTTTGGATTTGTTCTTAAGGATAATGTAATTTTATTCTCTTTAACTTCCTTAGGACCAATTTCTATTCTAATCGGAACTCCGCGTAATTCCCAATGATTGTATTTATATCCTGGAGAAGAATCTGTATTATCAAATTTAACCCTATATTCTTTTAATTTTGTTTCTATTTCTTTACATTTTTTTACAATTAATTTAGTATTCTTACTTGAAAAATATACTGGCACTATAACAATCTGTATTGGTGCCATATCCCAAGGCAGAATTAGACCATTATCATCTCCATGAATGCCAATTAATGCGGCCATTATCCTCCATATTCCTGGTCCAAAACAAGTTTGCCAGACATATTCTTCCTTTTCATTTTCTTTCATTACTTTAATATTGAATGCTTTTGCAAAATTTTGCGCAAGATCATGCGTAGAAGCTAATTGATTTTTCTTTCCATCTGGCATTAAAGTATCTGGTGTAAATGTATCTTTTGCACCTTTAAATTTATCCCATTGCGGACGTTTAAAAAATAAAAAAGGGATTTTACATTTATTATGAATAACCTTAGTGCATATTTCTAAATCCTTATCAACTTGTTTTAAAACTTCTTCATGCGTATTAAAAACATCGTGAGATTCAAAAAATAAAAATTCTCTGCCTCGTAAAAAAGGTCTAGTAGTCATTTCATTTCTAAATACAGAGATTCTTGATTGATATCCTTTAAATGGTAAATCTTTATAACTTTTGAACCATAAACTATATAATGGATAAATTTGTGCTTCCCCCGTTGGCCTCAAAGCAAATCTTTCTTCTATTTTTTTGCTCCCAGCTTCACTAACCCAAAACACTTCTGGTGTAAATCCAGCATGCTCTTTTTCTTTCATTAAATTCTCTTCTTTAACTACAGTAGGAAATAGAAATGCAACATGACCATCATCTTCAATCTCTTTTTCTAAATATTCATAAATTTTCTTTATAATAAAAAATCCCCATGGACGGTGAACTATAAAACCCTGTACTCCAAATCTTATATCTGCCAATTCAGCTTTTTGTATAACCTGAGAGTACCATTCTGAAAAATTGTCTTGTTTTTTAACTGTAACACCTTCTTG
>JBBSZT010000028.1:0-3511 GCA_038044585.1 Nanobdellota archaeon | reverse complement strand
TATTTTTTCTTTATAACAACATGTTTTGTCAAGACAGAATTTGGAATATAAACTATATCCCCGTTTCTTGTCCTAATCTTGGTTTCAATTAAGCTGATATTTAAAACTTCACCTTCAATATTCTTTACTTCTATTTTTTCGCCTGCTTTAATGTTCCTTTTCTGATGCAAAAATAATCCAGCTACTAAATTTGGGATGAAATCCTTTATTGATAATATAATAAACACCATTAATATTAAAAGTATTATTACTAAAATTATATTTAAAACAGCTGTTTGTAATCCTACTTGTTCTAAAGCTAGTATAACTACAATAAAATAAACAATAAATTTTACCAAAGATGCCAAAAATTGTTCTAAAGGGATTTTAAATCTTGTTTGTTCCTTCAATAATCTGTCTAATTCAAGTTCATGCAAAACCTTTCTTGTTAAATTTCCTAAAAATCTTCCTACAACCAATCCGACCAATAATATTACTATAGCGGCGATTAAATTTAAAGTTAAGTCAGATATTTTTGATGATAATAAACCCGGGTTAAATACCATAATCTAATTCATTTTAATAACTTTAAAAAACTTACTGAATGTTCAATAATGAAGAAATTCTTTCTAAATTTTTAATGAATATACTGTTTAATTTATTATCCTTACCTTTAACTAATTTTAGACTTTTATTGTTATATTTATTATTTTTCATGGCATTTACAGCATCTTCCATATTGCTGTTTATTATTCCCTCATTAGAAATAGATGTTTTTTCAATATACACATCAACATCTCCATTTAATTCAAAATCAAACATGAAAGAGTTATCATCTTTCTTCATTATTCCAAGGTAATCATTGCTAGATTGTAATCTATCATCATCTTTTATCTGGAACTCATAATAAGGATATAATTTATTATTTATGTAAATGTTGCTATATGCACCATTTTCCTTAACGTATTTGGAAATTTTTTTTACAAGGTCTGAATTATCTTGGTATCCTATGGTTTTTATAGGATCTACAATTAATGGCAATATAATCGATAGGAACTCTCTTCTTATCATATAAACTGTAAATGTAAAAATATTTAAAACCCTTTCTCTTAATGAAATTATGCCAATTAATGCTGGTTATGCATATGGGAAAGCAGAAGCTGAGTTTAATCAAGCTGCAACAATACAAGAAAAACTGCAAGCTTTAAAGAAAATGCTTGCTACTATGCCGCGTCATAAAGGTTCTGAGTCTTTACAAAAAGAGATAAAAACTAAAATTTCTAAATATAAGCAATTATCAGAAAAAGAAAAAAAACAGAAAAAAGGCTCTGGAAAATCTATTTCATTAAAAAAAGAAGGTGCTGCTACTATTTGCATTGTAGGAACAGTTAATTCTGGAAAAAGTACATTATTAAAAAAATTAACTAACGCGAATGTTGAAATTGCCCCTTATCCTTTTACTACAAAAAAACCTGAACTTGGTACCTTAGATTATTATGGGATTAAACTGCAGATTATTGAAATCCCAGCTATTACTAAAAATTTTGAATATTCTGAACTTGGTCCTAGTATGCTTGCTATTATACGCCAAAGTGATTTGTTAATAATAAATTTTAATGATAAAGAAGAACTAAAATTAATTGATAAGGAATTGTATGGAATAGATATAAATAGAGTATATTATTATAACCAAGATAATATAAAAGATTTAATATGGAATGGTCTTAATTTAATTAAGGTTTATACAAAACAACCTGGAAAAAAACTAGATTATCCGCCAATTGCATTAAAAAAACATTCTACTGTAAAAGATTTAGCCGAGTATGTCCATAAAGATTTTGTAAGGAAGTTTGATTTTGCTAGGATATTTGGAAGCGGAAAATTCCAGGGTCAAAGAGTAGGATTAAACTTCAAGTTAAATGATGAAGATGCAATTGAATTTCATTTAAAAGATTAACTTTCTAGTTTTGGTCTCCATTTATATACATTATCGTGATGATCATAATATTCTATGATTACATTTTTAGCATTCTCGTCGACAGAAAAAATCAAAACAAAACTCTTATCTATATGAACCCTTTTATAATCTTGTAAAGGGGATCTTAAATTTTTATAATGCTGTGGATTTTGTCTTATCTCATCAATTCTCTTATAAATAATTTCTAATTGTTTTGAGTTCTTTTTTGCTAGTTTAAAGAATATATCTTCAACTTCTTTTCTTAACCCATAATCATACATCTTTACTTAATCCAAAATGTTTTCTAAAATCTTTTATTTTAATGATTGGTTGTTTTTTTACCTCTTTCATTTTAGCTATAAATTCTGGTCTTAATTCTGGTTCATTTTCCATTTCGATGTATTCTTTAACTATGACCTTAACAGCTTCGCTTTTGTCTTTTAAATCGTATTTAGCCTTTACAATATTTAAAACTCTGTTAGTATTCTCATCAAGTTCTAACAATGCTTGTACCATCTTATTTCACCTTATTTAGAATAAGTTTAACTTATTTATAAACTTTTCTAATTCAGAATTAATATGGAAATTATCAAAAGCTTAACTTTAAAAAGTATTTCTATAAATTAATTTGGTATTAAAATGTATGATGTAATTATTGTTGGAGCAGGAGCAGCTGGTTTAAGTGCCGCAATTTATACAGCTAGAAGAAAATTAAAAACTCTTGTATTAAGCATAGACAAAGGCGGACAGACTATTCTTACAAGCAATATTCAAAATTATCCTGGTTTCTTGCAGGATCATGGTGCTTCTTTAATGAGAACATTTGAAAAACAAGCTGTTGAATTAGGCGTTGAAATTATTTTAGGAAGGGTAAATAAAGTTGAAAATATTAATAATAATTTTAAAATTACTTTGTCAAATAATGAAATTTATGAAAGTAAAAGTGTTATATTAGCCTATGGTAAAGTTCCTGCTCAATTAAATGTTTTAGGTGAAGATAAGTTCTTTGGACGAGGAATTCATATTTATGCGATTTATGATGCTCTATTGTTTAAAGACAAGAATGTTGCTGTAATTGGCGGAGGAAATTCTGCTTTAGACGCTTCTTTAATCTTGAGTAAATATGCTAAAAAAGTTTATCTAATTCATAGAAGAAATGAGTTTAGGGGAGAACAAGTTTTACAAGATAAAGTTAAAGCTCTAAATAACGTTGAAATTATTTTAGAGAATGTTCCAGCTGAGTTCAAAGGAAAAGAAAAATTAAATTCTTTAGTTATAAAAAATATTAATGATAATAAATTAAGGGAAATTAATGTAGAAGGTTGTTTTGTTGAAATTGGCTATATTAACAAAGTTGATTTTGTAAAAGATTTAGTTGATGTCAATGAGAAAAATGAGATTGTTGTAGATATCTACTGTAATACTAAAACAAAAGGATTATTTGCAGCAGGTGATGTTACAATAATTCCTTATAAACAGACAATTACTTCAGCAGGAGAAGGTTGTAAAGCAGCTTTAACTTGCTACAATTATTTGATGGGAAAAACAGGACCTGTAATAGACTGGACACATTAA
>JBBSZT010000027.1:0-10379 GCA_038044585.1 Nanobdellota archaeon | reverse complement strand
TTTATATACTTTGAAAGGTATACTTACTAGGTATGAAAATAAATTTAGATAAGTTTCAAATTGAGTGTAAACGTTGTGGGCATAGATGGATACCTAGAAAAGTCGAGATTAGAATATGCCCAAAATGCAAATCTCCTTATTGGGATAGGGATAAAAAATGAAAGAAAAAGAAATTGAAGATAAAGTGGAAAAAAATTTAAGGAAAATTGAATCTGGTTTAAAACTAGTTGAAAGACAAAAAAGAGTTAGTACCGGAATCATAGATTTGTTCTGCAAGGATAAAAATGGTAAATATGTTATTGTTGAAATAAAAAGAAAACCAGATACAAAAGTTATTACTCAATTGGCAAAGTATAATATGGCCCTTATAAAAGATGGCTTTAGAAAAAGAAGATTAAGAACCATTTTAGTTGCCCAAGAATTATCAAAGCATGTAAAAGAGACATGCGAATTTTTTAAATTTGAAATTAAAAATGTATATAAAGAAAGGAATTTAAATGAAAAAGAAGAATCAGATAATAGATTTAGAATACCAAGCAAAGAGGAGTTGGTTACATTTATAAAAAGCAAGAAATTTGTTAATTTAAGTATGATTGCCAGATTTTTTAATATTTATAATAATACTGCTTTAGATTTAGTAAATGATTTAAAAGAGCGAAATTTAGCACATATTAAAAAATTTGGCGGAAGTAAAATAATTATCTTAAGAGAAAAATAAAAAAATGAAAAAAAGAGGACAAGTTACTTTATACATTATTCTCGGATTAGTAATCTTAATAGCTTTTGTAGCAATATTTACATTAAAAGATTATATCTTAAAAAGTAAATTTGAACGCGAACAATCAAATCTTCAGGTTCTTCAAGGATTTGAGCCCATTAAAAATTATTTTGATTCTTGCATTAGTGACATTACTTTTAGAGGTGCAAGATTAATGGGTATGCAAGCAGGTTATATTAATTCTCCTCAGGATAATATTCCAATAACATCTAATGCACCATTTTCAAATAAACTGAATATTTTTGGGAATGATGCTTTACAGGTTCCATATTGGTTCTATGAAACCGGTAATGGAATACAAAAACAACAAATTCCAACATTACAAGAGATGCAAAATCAGTTAGCTACTTATATAAATAATAATTTAGATAACTGTTTAAATAATTTTACAGCTTTTCAAGACTATGATTTTGGTAATTTTGAAAACAAAAAAACAGAAGTAGAAATTCAAGATGAAAGAATATTTGTTACTGTTTCAAGTAATTTGGAAGTTTCTAAAGGAACTGTAACAACGAAATTTGACAAATTTTTAGTTACTGTAAATTTACCTTTAGGAAAATTATACAATTCTGCATTAAATATTTATAATAACGCTTATAAAAATAATTTCTTTGAAGAAAAAACAATTGATATGATGGTGTTATATGATGAAATTCCATATTCAAAAACAGATTTTACTTGTGATACAAAAATATGGGATGAAAATAAAGTAAAGAACGATTTTAAAAAAATTGCTAGTAGAAATATTCAGGCAGTAAAAACAGACCCATCAACAACCGATTATTTTACAATAGGCTCTGTTGATAAGGATGTTAGTACAAATTTTTTATACTCTGAAAACTGGCCATTTTACATGCAGGTATTTCCAAATGAAAATGGAATATTAAAAGGAGATGAGGTAATAAAAAAGACAGGTGCTTTAAGGATATTAAGTTCATTTTTATGTCTAAATAACTATCATTTTGTTTATGATGTTAAGTATCCTATTTTAATAACATTAAATAAAAATGATTATAATTTCCAATTTGCTCAAATGGTTATAATTGATAATAATCAACCAAAGAATAATACTTTAGGAACATTAGAACCAATAGAAAGTCAAAACATATGCGACAGAAAATTAACTAAAACTAAAGTTAGCACATATACTATTAATGATAATAACCAAGTAATACCTTTAGATAATGCGGATATTTCATTTAAGTGTTTTACAACAACATGTTCAATTGGTAAAACAAAAAATGAAGATGGAATTTCATCTTTAGAAGAAGATTTCCCACAGTGCTTGAATGGTTTAATTACTGCTGAAAAAGATGGCTATAATAAAGCAACTTCTTTGATTTCAACAAACCAGGAATCTCAAGTTACTTTAACTCTAGAACATTTATACAATAAAAAACTTGATGTTAGAATAATTGAAAAAAACTCAGGAATTGTAAGAAATCTTGGACAGGATGAACAATTGTTATTAGTTATTCAAAATGTAGATGGTTCATATTCTAATATTATTAATTACCCAGATGCGCAAAGTATAGATTTAGCTGCAGGAGATTATGTAATAACAAATTATTTAATAGCAAAAAGCGTTAATGGAATTAAAATAAATCCAGAAGAAATTCAAAAATGTGTTAAAGTTCCTAAAGGGGGTGTACTGGGATTATTCTTTGATGAAAGTAAATGTTTAACAACAACCCTAGAAGGATTTACATTAGACCAAGTTATTATTGGTGGAGCAGAATTTGAATATCAAGTAAACAGAGAAAACTTAGTAAACTCAAATAGAATTACAATTTATACAATGTTTGATAAGATTCCCCAGACGAATAATGAAGTAGCAAGTATATATGATAATATTAATACAAATAATCAAAATCCAAACTTTAAATATCCAGAACTAAGATGAAACTTAAAATTGTTGCAATATTTTGTATTTTATTGATAGTTGCTAGCCCAATAACTGTTTATGCTGAAACTGAATCAAAAAATTCATATCAAACCAATTATGAAGAACAAGCAGGACAAGCTATTGTAATAAATGTTGATAAGACAGAACCTAGAATTGTTCCAAGTTCGGTTCTTGAAAACCAGAATACACCTGTTTATGTATTTTTAAAAGGAGCAACATTAGGAAGTTTAATTTCTGGATCAAATAGCCCTAAAATAGCACCATTATATGGAACTCCGCCGATAAGTATTGTAAATATTGTTGGAGACTCAAATAGCAATCAAAAAGCAAGTTTTCAATATATTCCTCCAATTAAAAGACAATTTTTATCACAAGACGGATTTATTGATTTGGGTTATTTGGCTGTAGTATTAAAAAGAATTCCTCAAGAAAATAAAGTTCCTGATGAAATTGTTTTAAACTTGACAGCGAATATTCGGTTTGAAACAGACGCTGGATTTGGTGAGTTTGGTCAAGAAGATATGGTTTTAACAGAGCAAAGTGATGAAAAAGCTTGGAAAAATGACGCTGGACAACAACAAAAATTCTGGGGTGGGAAAGGATATATTAGAGCATCAAAGATTGACAAAGATCAAGTTAGTCTAGCGATTTATGATTCAAGACTTAATAATATTGGAAGTATGTACTTTAATAAATTAGGAGATACAAAAGGTCCAATAAATCTTGGTGGGGGATTTTTCTTATATGATAATTTCAGAGTACAATTTAGTGGAACTAAAATACCCCAAGATAAAATTATACTAAAAATTATTAGAGATAATCAAGTAATAGATAAAACCATAACTGTCGGAGAAAGGATTTATCCTGGATCAGACTGGAAATTAATAGATATAAAAGAAAGTTCATCTGGATTGCAGGAAGCTATAATAAGAAATAGCAATGGTAATATTAAAGTATTAAGATTAGTTCCAATCTATGATATTAAATCAGATGGATCAAAGATTATCCTAGACAAAGATGTTAGTTCTTATTTAGATAAGGTTAGTTATAAAATAAATTCTGATGACTTACAAAATTATTTAAAAAATATATTATCTCCTTACGAATCTTATGTACAACAATATTCTCAACAATTTGGAGTAAATCCTAATTTAGTTAAAGCAGTTATCTATCAAGAATCCAGAGGAAATCCAGATGCATCTAGAAATGAACCGCAAATAAATGATGCTTCTTACGGATTAATGCAATTACTATCTAATACAGCAAAAAACATTGCAAAAGAACTTAATTATAAATCTCCAGATCAATTAACAGTAAATGAACTAAAAAATCCAGAAACAAATATACAATTAGGCACAAAATATTTATCAGATGGTCTTAAAGCAAATAATAATGATATTCTTACAGCTTTAAGGTATTATAATGGGGGTCCTAATGGTCCAAAAAATCCAAACACATTATCTTATGCAAATGATGTTTTTAATCTTTATTCAGCCATTAGCAAATATTATGGTGATATAACAATGATTAGTCTAGAAGCTGATTGCACAGAAATGGATGTTTATTCTAATGATGATTTAGCTAACTTAGTTCCTGATAAAAAGAAATTATACTGCACTTCAATAGACGAATTAAAACAAATAATTAACGACAATCCAACTTCAACCAACATTGATGAAACTAATTATTATCTTGGAAAAAATTATGAAGGATTAGGCAGTTATAATAAAGCTTTGAGTTATTATGAAAATATAAAACCAGGCACATTATATTATGAAAATGCTTTGGTTGCTATAGATAATTTACAGAATAAAATAAGCAGAAAAGTTAATTCTGAAGAAATTTATTTGGAAGATGAAGAAAGTTATGTAAGTTTACAAAAAATTAAAAAAACAAGACCTGAAGAAATGGCTTTAGCGTCAATAAATGTAGATAATAATCCTATGAAGGAGCTTAAGAAAGATGAAACATTAATTCCAAATGCAATTGATAAAAATAGTGTTGAATATAATTGGGTTATTGAAGAAATCACGGATAGTTCTGTTAAGATAAGACAAAGATATACAGATCATTATGGAATCTCTGAAATATTAAATCTAAAAGATATTAGAAAAATTGATGTTGATGAAAAAAACAAGAGGAAAGCAGATGTTCAGGTTACAGGAATAAATACAAAACAAGAAGCGTATATTACAATATTGCCCGGCAGTGGAAGAGCTGTATCAACCAGTGATTTTAAGGTTCACGTTCCTATAGAAAAAAGAGCATTTAGTTTAGCTCCACAACAAATTGATTATCAGATTAATCAAACAAGAAAAATAATTGAAGATTTAGATAAAATAATTAATAGATTAGATAATACAATAAGAGTATGGAAAGCTACTTGCTTTGGTGTATTTGGTATATTAACATTAAAGAATTTATTGCAAGGATCAATACATGCACGTGCCCGTCAGATAGCGTTAAATGGTATGGATGGTGAAAGCGGATGGAAAAGGTTCTGCACTGAAAACAGTAAAGCAGGAAATTCTAATGGTTATGTTAATTATGAAGATTGTATATTTAAAAATAGCAATATAATAAACCAGCAAATTGATGATACTCAAAATAATTTAGAAGAATTCAAGAAAGAGTCTCAAGATTATAAAAACCAGAATTTCTACAAAGATGAATATAGTAAATATCAAACTCCAAACGGATTAGATATTATTAGTAAAGACGAGGTAATGAAAAAAAGATTAATAGATAAACAATTAGAAGATGCTAATAATAGATTAAGCAAACTAGATAAAGAAAAAGATAAAATCGCATATCTAATTGAAAAAGATAATGTAAAAACACTAGAAAAAGAAGAAAAGAATATTGATGATGAAATTTCTAGAAAAAAAGCAGCTTACGAAGGAGCAAATAATTTTATTAAACAAGGAGATATATCTAAGCAAAGTAAGGATGAACAGAATAAAGCTTTTGAAACTAAGTTTGATGAATTATCAAAAAAACAATTAGTAGAACCAGTTGGAATTCAAAGAACCAGTGCAATATATTTAGGCAGACTAAAAGATGAAAAAGGCGAAGAAGAAACATATTTATATTATTATAACGATGAAGGTGTTTTATCTAATGTTACTGAAGCCAAGAAATCAAATTATTTAAAATATCTTGAAGATTTAAAAAAAGATTCAGCTTCGGATAAAAAATTAAATATACAAAAACAGATTGATTCTTTAAATATTTTAAAAGATGATGAAATAGTTAGATTAAACGATGGCAGAACAATTTACCAATCTTTAGATAAAAATAATAATCCAGTTCCAGATAAATTTATTTTTGCTTATAGTGATTTAAGCAGCAATAGAATAAGAAGAGATTATGCAAAAGAAGCCCATGTTGAATATTATGAAGATGGCAAACCCTATTGTATTCCAACAAAAGAAGGTAATTTTGCTAAAGTTCTTGAGTATTATGCAAATGGACCCCCAAAAACAATTTCAGAATGGAATGTTGGACCAGATGGATTACTTTGCACTAATGATGATATATTGTTAACTTCAGAAGATGTTTTTTTAAAATTATCAGACCAAACAACACAAAGTAAATCCAATGATTTAAAATCTACAGTTAATAGGGCAGGAATTTGCAAAAGTGATGGTCAAAGAGTTTCTGGATTAGTTGGAAGAGAATGGTTATGCAGTCAAGCTAGAGCAAAAATAGAATCAACTTTAACTCAATCTCAATGCTCTGATTTTATGGATATTGGAGATTGTCAGATAATGTTTAATGTTTGTGATCCTGTTGTTTGTCCTAGTTCAAGATATGATTTAGGGGGGAGATGGCCTCTTGGTAAAAGAAGTGTTGCTGAAACAGGAGTAATCGGATCTTTAGTTTTAGGAATGCCTAACTGGGTTGTATTTGGTGGGTCGCAAATTACCCCACCCGTTTGTGTTACAGGTGTATCAGCTGGATTACAAGCATGGCGTTCTGTATTCCAAGGTTATGCTGAATGTTTACAAGTGTCTAAAGTAAAACAAGAAAATGTTGGAATATGCGATAAAATTAGAAGTATATTTATGTGTGAATTATTGTGGAGAGAAGGAATAGCAATCTTTGATGTTAATAAAGGAGTATTTAGTTTAGGAGCAGAAGCATTATTTGGAAAAGGTAATACTGATAAAGGTGGAGGAGAATATTTAACATTTAAAGATAGTTTTGATAATGCTGCTAATTCATTTAAATTTTTTACAGAAGATTATGGAAAGAATGCATTTGCTGCTTATAAAGCTCGCAGCACAGAAGAATTTGGAACACAAGTTTGTAAAGCAGCTATATTTGGCAAATCTCCAGGTGTTGGTAAATTCTTTGATGAATTAACTGCGCCAGAAAGTCCGCCACAATTTACAGCTTTCTTTGATGTATATCCTTGGACGAGCAATGCAGGAAGAACAGTAGCTGGTCGTGATCCAGGATTATTAAGCCAAGCTGAAGAACAATCAAGATACCAGATTTATTATCATATATACGCTGGTCAGAATTCAGATACTTATTATAGCGTATTTTTAACAGATAAGTTTGGAAGGAGTTTGTATGTAACTGATTGCAGCAGTCAATTAAAACAAAGAGATATTATTCAAAGCGGAGGTTATGTAGACAAAACTTGTGATATTACAGCAAGATCTGGTTATGATCAAGTTTGTGTATCTGTAAATAATAGAGTAGAATGTGGTTTTGGAAAAGTTACAACTGGATTTAGCTTGAATTATTTAAGTGATCAATTTGTTAAGAATGAAGCTTTAAGAGAAATAAGTTCAGCAGAAGAATGCAGACCAAGTGAACCTAGATTAACACCATACGTAAATATAGGAACTACTTTACCAAATGAAGGTTTAGATAGCACAGGCATTGTTAGAGTATGTAATCCTACTAATCCAGGAGCAGGTACAAACCCTAATGATTGGAAATTAGTCGGAACTTGCGGAAAGAATGAACAAAATCAAGATTTAGGATCATGCTGGCTTGATGCAAGAACTGTAAAAATAAATGATATTTTAGATAGAAAAGAGATTATAAAGGATATAGAACAAAGAGGATTTGATATTAATAAACAGAACTTTTCAACATCTGATAAATTGAATAGCTTATTTGATGGATTAGAAAAAAGATTTAATGATTTATTTATTGTAAATAATAAAATTAAATTAAATCTAAATCCAGTACAATTAAATGATAAAAAAATAATATCATTCTCAGATTTAATTGATGGAGATACTTTAACAAAAATAATTGATTTGATTAAGTATGATGAGAACAAGAATACAGAAGATAAAACAAGTTATCGTTATTTAATGAGTGTATCTGGAGATGTAGATAAAAGTATTGCAGCTAGATTAAGAGTTGGAGAAATTTATTATGCATTGGCTGATTTTTATAGTGTTTATGATAATACATTAAAATCTAAATCAGAAACTCAGATAACACAAGCACAAGGAAATAAAGAAGAACCAAAAATACAAGAGCCTTTATGTGTTATTGAATATGATGAGGCTAATAATCCTGTAAATCTATTTAGCCCTTCTGATACTAACTTTTATTATAGATTTAATAATGGAAAATGGGAATTTAATATACAAGTAAATAAAGAAACTTCGAATGTATGGTTACCAACCACAACTGAAAATTGTGGTAAAATTAGTTCAACATTTAAAATTGATATAAACCAAGTTGCGAATTTTGATCCGGTTTATAAAGAAATATGTAATACTTTTGCAAATCCACCAGATGAACCAAATGGAAAAGACTTTACATCAGGTACAGGTTACTTGTCTTTTATTGCTAATAAAAATAGTGATGATTTTTTAATTATACATAGCAAGAATAATGTAAGGACAGAAATAGGAAATGGCAAGGCGGATGTGAATACAATAAACAAATTATGTGAAGATAAAAAAACAAATGTTAATTCACAACTAAAGATAGTGAAACTCATATTAACTCAAGCAACTTATGTTTCAAATCAAGTAACTTATATTTATACGTGGAATGAAAATGAGTGGGTAATTGATGAACTAGGAAAATCTTCAAAAAACAGTAACTATCAAGAAGTTTTAGATTATATAAAAAATAAAGTTGGAGAAGAGGAAAGTAAAAATAATTTTAATGAATTGGATTTATATTGTGGTACAAATAAACTAAAAGTAGCAGATAAATTCAATTTATTTTCAATAGATGTAAAATCTGATTTGGATAAAAACATAAAGAATGATTGCGCTGAAATCACCCAAAATAATATAAACACCCAAGGAGGAGAATTATTTAATATAAGATTAGTACTAGGTAACAATTTTTTTACTGATCTAATTAACCCAGATCATATTTATTCTTGGGATGGAAAAGGATGGACAGCAAATATAAAGGGAAATTATCTGGCATCTATAATTTATAATATAAAAGATCTTGAAACTGGATTTGATTCTATTAATAAAGATATAAATTCTAATAAAGACAATTTAAATAGAGTTGAATTGAGTTGCAAAACTAATGGTCAAACTATCTCTATTAATTATAATGAAAATATAATCTCAACATTAAAAGATAGAATAAAAAATACTTGTGGTTTAGATATTAAAAAATAATATGAAAAATAAATTTCTAAAAATATTTTCTCTGGATTTAAGTTATTTCTTGATTTTTTTAATTATATTAATCGTTTCCAGATTAAAAATTGCTCAATTATTATTAAATATTCAAACTTACTCACCAAAATTAAATGCAATTAATCCAAATGAAGATGTAGTTGGAGCACAAAACTTAATTAACGAACTTGGCTCTTTGACAAATCAGGCATATTTAGTTTTATTTATTATAATCCCTTTAATCATATTTTTAGTATATATCATAATTCAAGGTTATAGTTTTTATTTATTAAAGAAAGAGAAAAATTATTTATTAAAGTTTAGTTTAGTTAGTCTACCTAGCCTAATTTTTTTATCGTTATTAATATTTAATCCAAATATTTATCTTTTAATCATATTAATTTTAACAATGTATTTTTCATTCTTTATGTATTTTAAAAAATTTAATAAAATAGAAGAAATATTTACTAAATTTTACAAATTCTTTCCATTATACTTAATTTATTTAATATTATCATTGATCATTATTAGTGTATTGTTTGTTGGTTATATTATAATTAATTTTCAACCAAGTTATTTTATAGCATTAATAATTGGAATGATATTTATTATACTATTCTCTTATTATAAAATTAAGTTAGTAGAATTATTCAATTAAGATAGCATTTACAACTGGTTCTTGTCCAGGCCTTGAAGTTATCCTGGCATTTCCTATTTCTGTTTTTATAATTGCCCCTTTAGTCATTATATTCCTTCTTACAAAATGTCTGTTGGCTTTATTTTCAACAATTGTTATTATCTTACTTTTAGAATACTTTTTTGTTTTTGGATTATAGATGTTTGCAATATTAGCATCAAGCAAAACTTTTTTCTTTTTACCAAATTTTGCGTTAACAGTTTTTATTTTATTCTCTCCTAATTTAGTTAACCTTGGTAAATTGCCCAATTCAAATAAACGTTTTTTTCTATAGCTCCTATATCTAGAGCCAGAAACTTTTCTTTTTGATCTTGCTTGTGGAATTGCCATAACTTTTCCAAATTTATATCATTTATAAATGTTATTATGCGG
>JBBSZT010000026.1:0-1236 GCA_038044585.1 Nanobdellota archaeon | reverse complement strand
AAGGTAGGGTAAAGAATATTTGTCTAGGAAGTTCAAGAAAAGAAGCATTAGCTGAAATAGAGTATAACAACCAAAAACCTTATATACAACTTGATATGTATACATATACAATAAGAGGTGATAATAATTTTACCGAAGGATAAAAAATTAGAAACGGTTTTTAAAAGATGCGAAAAGAAATTTGTTAAAGTAGATAAAAACAATTATATTGATTATATTAAAGAAGCTTATTCTGATTTAAATTCAGCAGATAAAGAAGATAACGAAAAATGGGCGATAACAAAAGCTTATCAATCTTTATTTTTAATGTGCAATGCTTTGCTTGTTAAAAACTTAGGTTATTACTCTAAAGATCATAATTGTGTTATAATTGCTTTATTAAAAAATAAAATTATATCAGATAAGACAATAGAAAAAATCACTAAAATGCTGGAAGAAAAACAAAGGTTGTTTAGTGAACTTAAGATTAAAAAAGATTTTTTTGAAGAAATTTCTAATATTAGGATTACAAGAAATAAATATTTATATCTGCCAAAAACTCAAAGAAAATTAAGCACCTCTACTAAGGGGATAGTTGAAGAGGTCAAGGAGATTATTAGATTATTGGGTGAGGAAAATGATTAAAAATTTATTACCTTTAACAGAACAGAAACTTAAAATTTTAAGATATATATATGAAGAAAAAGAGATACACATGCTAAATATTTCTAAAGGTCTTAAAATTCACCCATATAGTCTATCAAAAACCTTAAAATCTTTAAAGTCATTTTTAGTAGAGAATAAAAGAGGTAAAACAATCAGTTTAAGTTTAAATAAAAATTTAAATGGTTATTTAGAATTATTATATATTCTTGAGGATTATAAATTAGAAACCGAAAATAATATTTTAAGATTACTAATTAAAAATTTAAAGATTTTTTTTCCAGATGTTTTAAGTTGCGTTATATTTGGCAGTTATGCCAGGCTTGGTAAAGGAAATGATATTGATTTATTATTTGTTATTAAAAAACAAGAGAATATTTTAGAATCTTGCAATAAATTATCAACTTTAATTAATAAAGAGATTAATCCAGTAATAATGAAGGAAATGGAATTTGAAATAGCATTAAAAGAAAAAGAACCAACAATTAGTTCAATATTAGAGCCTTCTCAGCGTCTTTTAGTTGTTGGAAGAGAGTATTTCTTAAAAAAAGTAATGGAGGTTTATAAATAAAAATAAATAAGATGTATAGTAAG
>JBBSZT010000025.1:0-17187 GCA_038044585.1 Nanobdellota archaeon | reverse complement strand
CGTCCAATATACAAATTTGATGGTCTTTTTTTTCATTTTTATATTAAATATAATAGCTTTAAAGAATTTAAAACTAACTATTTCTAATTATGTAATATATTGAGGTATTATTCTAAAGCACGGTTTATAGTGTAAGGTATAGAATCAATTAATGCCCTCTGGCACAATACCTTTATATCTTTGTAATAATTTTGGTTGTTGAAAGGTCCCATCTCCATTACCATATCTTACTAAGAGGTCATAAATATTCTCTGGAAAACCAAAACCAGATTCTTTAGGGTTATATATTAAATAAACTAAATCTTGGTTTTCATCCCCATTTATATCTTCAATTTTAATTTCTTTTGGTTTAACATATCTAAATCTTTGTAATAATTTTGGTTCTCCAAAGTCTTTTTCTTCGCCAGATCTAACTATCAGGTCATAAATATTCTCTGGAAAACCAAAACCAGATTCTTTAGAGTTATATATTAAATAAACATGCTCTGGCTTACCATCATTATTTAAATCTTTGAAAATTTGGGTTGTTTTATACTCAACATTTTCTGTACAACCATTTAAAATTCCAGCTAACCCTGTGATTAAAATAGCTTTTTTTCCAAAATCTTTAATTTTTTTATATGGGTTTTCCATTTAATTAACCTCTAAAACTAATAGAATTCAAGCCTTTTTAAACCTTTCTATTTTGTTACTACTTTCAAGGTATTGTTCTGTATCTTGTATTAATCATAGACCATTCTATTAAAACAAGAATCAAAGAAATAACTAAAAATGGAATTGCTAACTCTCTCCTAATTCTAGATTCTGTTATCTTAGCTATCTTGGAATAAGTATCACGCAATGATTTTTCATCTGCTGCCCTGAAATATTTTCCATCTGTGCTTTGTGCAATTAATTTTAAAGTTTCCTCATCCAATGATAAAGTTACATTTCCTACATAATTTCCACCTTTTTCAGTTCCAATTCCAATAGTATAAATAGTTAATTGATTTGATTTAACATAATTTATAGCATCTTTTAGTGGAACACCCACATTACTTTGTCCATCTGTTAATAATATTAAAATTCTTGGCTTATTACTTTGAAGCAAAACATTTGTACTAGTTACCAGAGCTTCACCGATATCTGTTCCGCCAAGATTTCTTGCTTCTATATTTTTAATAATTCCTTTTACTTTGGGAAGATCATCGCTTAATTCAGACTCAACAGTAGAAGTACCTGCAAAACTCACTACTCCAACCTTACTGCTTCTTGAAATTGAATCAATGAATTCTCCTGCATACAGCTTAGCAGCTTCAATTCTATCTGGAGTAAAATCTGTTGTAAGCATGCTGTTTGATGCATCTAAAGCAAGAACAAAATCAAAATTACTTCCTGGTCCAGAATACCAATATGTTACCCCAGATAATGCCAATACAAATAAGGTAACTACAATTATTCTTATTGTAAGCAAGGATAAATTTTTTGATAATACTTCTCCACCTGTAACACGTTCAATAGCATCAAAATTCGCAAATTTTATTGCTTTTCTTCTTGTTGATTTTAAACTTGTAAGATGAACTATAATTAGTATAGGAATTACAAGTAAAAACCATAAATAATCTGGATTTGAAAAAGTTATCTCCATCTTGTTGCCCTCTTTAAAAATAAGTTTATTATTGGTTTTATAAATGGCTTGTCTGTTTGTATGTCTGTAAAATCAACACCTTCTTTAGATAAAGTATTTCTTATGTTTTTTTCTTGTTCTTTTACAACATTTTCATAAGCTTCTTTAATTAACTCTGGTTCAATTAACATTGTCCTGCCTGATTTAGGATCTTGAATAACTATTTCACCAGCTCCACTCGGTAATATTCTATCTCTTGGATCACGAACCATTATGCAAACAATATCAAATTTTGTTTTTAATAACTCAAAAGATTTTTCAAGTTCATCACTCCAGTCTAGAAAATCAGAAACAACAATTATAACTGAAGTTTCTTTTAAATAATTAAAAATAAATTTAACAGCACTCTGAAAATCAAAACCTCCACCTTCATAATAAGATGGATTTAATAATAACTTAATTATTTCATAGAATTGAGTTTTCCCACGAGATGGTAAGATTTTTGCCTTGACATTATCAGAATAAAGCGCTAATCCAACACTATCTCCAGCTTCCAAAATTGCATGTGTTAATGAAGCAACTAATTCAATATTATACTCAGCTTTTAATTTTTCAGTTGAACCAAATAACATTCTTGAACTGCAATCGACTAAAAAGAAAACATTTACTTCTCTTTCTTCTGTATATTGCCTTATTAAAAGTTCATTTGTTCTGGCACTTGCTTTCCAATCAATTAAAGCAGCATCATCTTCTAAGGTATATCCCCTATAATCTGAAAACTCTAAGCCTTTTCCTTTAAAAACACTCTTATAAGCACCAATAATTTTTGAACTAGCTAAACCCTTTGCTAATATTTCTAATCTTTTTAACGCAGGTACTAAATCTACTTTAAAGAATTTCTTGGGCATTTTATGGAATAGGAACTTTTGAAAGAACTTCTGTTATTATATCATCTGTTTTAATATTTTCAGCCTGACCTTCATAATTCAATAAAATTCTGTGACGCATAACATTATGAGCTACTGCTTTTACATGCGCAGGTGTTACATAATTATTTCCTTTTATTAATGCCTCTGCTTTTGCTGCAATATACAACCCAATACTCGCCCTTGGAGAAGCTCCCCATTCAATATATTGGCCAGAATTGATTTTATATTTGTGGGGGTTTCTTGTTGCATCAACTAACTTAATAACATAATTCTCCACATCTTTGCTTAGATAAACATTTTTGACAAAATCCTGCATCTTTAAAATTTCTTTAGGATTTGTAACTGATCTAAGATTAACTTCATCAAATCTTTGCAATGTAATATTCTTTTTTAGAATTTGGCTTTCTTCGCTGAATTTTGGATACTCAATTTTAATTTTAAATAAAAACCTATCAATTTGAGCTTCTGGCAATGGATATACACCAGAACTTTCAATTGGATTTTGTGTAGCCATTACAAAGAATGGATCAGGCAATTTGTAAGTCTTTGTTCCAATTGTAACCTGCTTTTCCTGCATTGATTCTAGTAAAGCTGACTGGGTTTTTGGAGGACTCCTATTGATTTCATCTGCAATTACAAAATTTGCAAACACAGGACCTTTTGTAATGTGAAACTCATCCTTTTCTTTTATATATGTAGTTAATCCAACTAAATCAGTTGGTAATAAATCAGCTGTAAACTGTATTCTAGAATACTGACAACCAGTAACTTTTGCTATGGTTCTTACAATTAATGTTTTAGCAATACCTGGAATACCCTCTAACAAAACATGACCATCGCATAATAATGCACTTAATAAACCGTTAATTACTTCTTCCTGACCAACAACAATCTTAGAAGATTCATTCCTTACTGCTTGAAGTGTTTTTTGATATTTTTTAACTAATTCAATATTCGGTTTTGGTACAGACTCTTTCATCAAAATTAAATCATTTAGATGTTATAAATAGTTTATGTATCACTTTAAAATGATAATTGGAGTTCTAGTAAGTTATATAAATCAATAAAAGTTTTTATTCTTGATTATGAATATTAAATTAAAGTTGTTATTATATGCAAGTGTATTTGGAAATTTTAGTTCTGCTTTATTAGGACCGATATATGCATTATTTGTTCTAGGGATAAATGGTAGCATAATTATTGCAAGTATTTCTTATGCAATCTATACTTTTGTTTTTGCATTGTTAACAACTTTCATGGGCAGATTAGAAGATTCAAGATTCAACAAAGAAAAAATGGTTTTTTTAGGATACTTAATATTATGTATTAGTAATTTGTTATTTATATTTATTCAAAAAGCAACTGATCTTTATTTATTACAGGCTTTGATGGGAATAGGCGTTGCAATTGTAACACCTGCTTGGGAAGCTCTATATTCATTGGCATTAGATAAAGGAAAAGAAAGTTCTGAATGGGGTTACTGGAATGCAAGCATTGGTATTGCAGCATCTGTAGCAGCTTTGCTTGGGGGGTTTATTGTTAATTATTATGGATTTAAAACTTTATTCGTAATGATGAGTATTTTCCATTTTATTAGCGCGTTGATTTCTGCTTCATTATTAAAAGAACGCAGATAATTATTTTATTTTGTCTATTTTAGCAGCTAATATGAAATCATTTTCGCTTAATCCATTAACAGCATGGGTAAATAATTCTATTTTACATTTACCCCATGTAAAATAAATATCTGGATGATGACCTTCTTTTTCAGCTATTTTACTTGTTTTATTGACAAATTTTAATGCTTCTTTAAAATTTTTAAATTTAAATTCTTTATAGATATGATTATTACTTAATTTCCAGTTTTTAACTTTTTTTAAATATTTTTTAATTAAGAATCTTGGCATTGGAGGCATTCCACCTTCGCAAGAAATACATCTTTTTTTGCTTAATTCCATGATAATAAAATAATTTTTTAATATTTAAACTAAGCTGTTAATTCTATTTTCTTTATTTGGGTTTCTTTTTTTAATTCCATATTATTTGTTATATCCCAATAAAACTGAATAAATCTTTTTACAATAATACTTTCATTATTTAATTTAAACATCTTTGATTTTCCTACATTTCTACTTTGAACTACAATTTTGTTTTTAATTAAATCTTTCATTAATATCTTTAAAGTAGAGTAACCAACACCAGAATTCTTTGCTATATCTACAATACTATAATCAAATGCATTAAATACAACTAAAAAATCCAAGATGCGATTAATAGGATAATCTCCGAATTTCTCTAAAAATACAGATTTGCCTAAGGAAGAATTAATGCTTACCATTATAAGTTTTTATAAAATCCCCTCCTTTTTATTTTTATGAGTAATCATAATAATATTAATAATATTAACAAACTTAACTAGTTTATAAAGCTTATCTTTTTTAGCCTTCAATGATTAATTTATAACCCTTATCGGGTATAAATAGAAGAGTTTATAAAGCTTAAATTTATTAATTTACAAATAAAATCCAGTAATATGGGAAGCAGGATGTGATATAAATTGAGTCTAAGTGAAATAGAACTAACAGTACTAAAAGTAATGTGCTCCAGAAACTTATATGGTGGAAAACATATTAGAATGGAGAAAATTATGCGTAGTGGTTTTCGTTCAGATTTAAGAGGTGAAGTTAAAGATGCGATTTATTCTTTAATCAAAAAAGGATTTATTTTATATGCTAAAAGAAGTAAAGACGCAATTCAACTAAATAAAGAAAAATCTAATGAGATTCAACAATTAATCTATCAAAACATTCAAAGTTAATATTTATAAACAAACGAATGTTATTAATCATATGAATTGGAAACAAAAATTACTTGCCTTGGCAATTGCTATTGTTTTAGTTACATTTATAGCAGTTGGGATAGATACTTTTTACAAACAACCTATAAATCCATGTAATGATATTTATTCAGCACCTAAGACATTTGTTTCAAACTGTGAATTATTAAATGAACAAAATAAAACAAATTGCTTTATAGATCAGCAAAGATTTTACGAAAATCAAAGTATTGAATCACAAAAATGTTATAATAGTTTTCAGCCAGTAGATAATTTATACAAGAGGAATGTTTTTATTATATTAAGTATTTTAGGAGTTCTAAGCATAGTTATTGGTTCACTTGTTAAGAATGTTCATGCATTATCACTTGGTTTAATGCTTGGCGGATTAATTAATATTATTTATGGAATAATAAGATACTGGTCACAGATGAATGAATACTTTAGATTTATCATATTAGGAATTTTATTAGCAATATTAATTTGGATAAGTTATAAAAAATTAAAGTAACTCTAGGGTAGTCACAAACGAAAGATTTATAAAGGAATTAATTCTAAACGAGATTATGAATACAAATAATTTTATCAGGAGAACCGTTAACTATTCGATTGAATTAACTGGTATTGGTTTATTGGCACAGGGAATATGTAAAGAAAATGTAGAATATTCTGCTTATGGTGCGAGTCTTTATATTCTTGGAAAGGTATTTGGAAAATATTTAGATAATAAAGAATTAAAGGGTTTAGAAAGGTTGATTAAAAAATCTGAATAGGAAAATTTATTTAAACATTAATCCTCTAACCAAAATAAGTAAGTTCTTTCTTTTCTTTTTGCTCTTCAGCCTGGCTTTTTTGTTGTACTATATTTTTTAATTTAGATTCAAATTCTTCTGCTTTCTGCAATAATGGCTTGTAATCAACTTTTAAATTTAGATATTTATCAAGAACTTCAATAATCTTAGCAGCTGCCCTTGAATCTGGCAACTGTGAATGTGTTTCAACAAATATTGCACTCATTGGAAAATTAGCCTTTAACAATAATGCACCTGTAACACCCATAATAATTCCTTCCTTTAATAAATCAACTTTGTTTTTCTTAAACATTTCAGAAGATTTATTTGAATTACTGTAAAAAAAAGCCTTTGTATCTGTATTATTGGATGCTACACCTTCTAAACTAATAACTTCTTTAACTTTTAATTCCCTTGCCAACTGTGCTAATTTGTCTGCAAGTTCCCATTCTAAACCACCTACATTTGTTATAGCATGAAATATCATTATATTACTCTTAGAATCATAAAATATTCCTAAAGGCTCTACTATTTTTGAATTGTGCATAGCAACCATTGGCATAATCTGATTGCTTTCAACTCTTCCGATTAATTTTGCTCCCAGATGTTCAATCAGAAATTCAGTTGCAATTGTGCTTACAAAACCGAATCCAGGAAATCCCTCAATTATTATAGGATTTTTTGGTTTTTTTTCAAGTACAATTTCCATTAATAATAAGTAAATTAATTTATTTATAAGTATTTTGTTACAATTTTATAATTAAGAATTATCTTCTTGTAACTCTTTCAATAGTAATTCTAAAGAACCACCAAGAGTTTCTTTTAATTTTTCTGCAAGATAAAACCCTTTAGGAGTTAAAGAGAACCATTCCGTTTCACCATTGTCTTCTAATTTAATAAGATCTTTTTTATATAAAAGAAGTAATCCGCCTATAGCATCTGGTCCAAGTTTATGAATATAAGAATAAGTCTGTGAACCAATTCCTTTATCTTCATATATTTTTGCTAAAGTAGCCAGGGCATATGGTCTATTTAAAGTTTGAACTTCTTGGCTTAAATAATCACTAGAATTTAACGCTTCCAATAAAATATCATTTTTTTGAGTATTGTTTAATGTTTTTTGTCCTCTATCCAATCTCCATTTTTTTGATTTGACCATAAGCTAAGAATTATAGAAAAATATTTAAATCTATTTACTGGTTTTTATTGAATAATATTGATCTCTTGTAATCTTGCATTTTTGTATGTTTATAAATAAAACTTATATCATCAAACATAACTTTCCACCCAAACGGAAAAGAACCTAATGTATTATGGCTTAAAGGGACAATATTAACATCAATATCTGGCCTCAAAGTATAAATTTTCTTGGTAAAATTGTTTACGTTTTTTTGATTGAAAACAAGATCATATTTGGCTTGCACGATACGAGTATGTTCAGAAAAATTATTAAAATATTTAGTATATACGCCGGGTGAAATAGTAGACCATAACTTATTAAGCAAAGAAGATTTTATTTTATTTTTTATTCTTTTAGATATTTGTTTTGTACCAATTCCCTTCATAACAGCTTCTGTAAAATTATCTGCTACCAAGTGAAAGATATTAAAATCAAATAATTTTGAACCAATCATAGAAGTTAAAACCCCATCTAAACTACCTAGACTATAAGTAAATAAACCAACTTCTTCATAACCCAAATAATCTTTTAGATATTTTGTAATGTATAGGAGATCAATAATATTTTGTCTAGTTGTAAAAATTGTTTTTCCTATATTTGGAGAAACACTTTCATAGTCTGCTGGGGCATCTTTTCCAGGATTTAAGCCTCGATATGCTGGAATATGAATTAGTGTGCTTATTGGAAGAATGGTTTTTCTTATAAGATTAATAATCCTACTATAATTATCTAATCTTCCATTCCAATGCATTAAATGAATCAAAGCCACTTTTCTTCCAATTGAACCCAGGGGTTGCGGATCATATTTAAATTTTGTAATTTTAGAATTATCTAAGATAGAATTAAAACATAGAAAACCACTTTTTTCAAAAACATCTGGTTTTTTATTACTAGTAAGAAATCTTTTAGGGTCTTCAAACCATTTTTTAGTATAACTATCAAGAAATCTGTTTTTATCATCTTTAAAATTAATGGTTTTGTCTTTAAGATATTCTAAACCAAAATCAAAATTTGGAATTTTATAATTTTCTAATAATTTTTCTTGTCTTTCTGTTTCCCTTAACTCTAAATTATAAATTTTATCTTTATCTTTTGTAAATAAAAGCATAAATTAATTAAAAATCTTAAATATATAAACTTATTTACTTGTTTTAATCTCAATTACATCTAAATTCTTTAATAAATAATCTTTGCCAACAGCTTGCTTAGTTTTAACATTAATTGCTTTAACAAAATTATTTCCTATATCTGTATGAAGCTTGAATGCAAAATCCAAAGCAGTTGATCTTGGTTGAAGTAAAAAGCAATCTGGCAATGTTCTTCCTTCTGAATCTTGTAATTTATTTACTCCACCCGGAAATATTGCAACATACTCTAATAGATTAAAAACAGCATAATTCAAAATTTCCTGTATTCCAGTACTTCCATATTTATTTAAAATATTTTCTTTGATATAATGTAAAGCGTTTAATTGAGCTAAACTTAATTTTTCTTCATCTATAATTTCAAAATTACTTTCACCAGGTATATAATTAATTAATTTATGTTTTGCAGCTTCTCTTAGAGCAACTTCTGATTCTGCTGAGCAGGGAATTATTTTGTATTCTGGGAATTCTTGTTTTAATCTGTCTAAATTAAATAAACTACCTTCAACATCTATTTTATTAGTAGCTATTATCATTGGTTTTGTTATTTTTCTTAATTCTTTAGCTAAATTAAACAAATCATCTTCACTCCATTCACTTGGATGATGCAATAATTTTAATTTTTTAATAGAATGTTCAACAATTTCTTCTGTAACTTTAAAGCCAGATAATTGTTTTGCCAAAGCTTGTTTAATATTGAAATTTTCTTTTTTTAATGTTTTGACAAATTTTTCCCATCCTTTTTTTAATATTCCTAAATACCAATAATCTAATTCATTTTCTAAAAATTTAACATCTTTTAATGGATCATGCGTTAATGGTTTTACCGCGTTTCCTTTTTCATCTGTGCTTCCTGAAATATCTATAATATGAATTAATGCATCTGCTTCTCTTATATCATTCAAAAATTCTAATCCTAAACCTTCACCCATATGTGCGTTTTCAATTAATCCCGGAATATCATACAATTTCATAGGAACAAAGCGATTATGGTTTATGCAATAACCATATCTTGGATTGCATTGTGTATTAAAATCTTTATCAGCGCATGGAATTTTTACAAAAGCAACTCCTTCCTGGGATTTAACTGTTGTAAATGGGTGAGGAGCAATATCAACTTCTGCTAATGTTGCTGCTTTAAAGAAAGTTGACTTTCCTACAGATGGTTTACCTGCTACTGAAATTATCATAGAATTAATTTAAAGAAGCAAGTTTAAATGTTTTACTAATAATTATTATATAAAACAAATTAACTAAAATCTCCATCTTGTTGGCTTAAATCTCTTTTTCTACCACCATGATGAAGTCTATGGTAACTATAAGATTCTCCTTGAACGCAAGGTATTATTTGACATGAATTCATAGATTTTTCAAGCATTCTCTTTTCAATTTCTTTAGATTTTATTTCTCTTTCTAAATCTTTGTTTGCTTGATATGCAGTTAATATTACTACATCTTCATCGCTCATTGAAGTAATAGTTTTTCCAAATAAAGGATTTCTAGGTTCATATTTTTTATAATGTTCTAAAACCCTATCTCTCCTTCTTGAGTTAAATTCAATATGATTTTCAGCGTATCCTAATATCTCTAAGGGTATTTTCTCTGTTATAGTTAAAGCTAATTCCGTATAATTTACAAATGCTCTTTTTGCTAATCTCAAATAATCAAATGCTTCAAAAACTGTTGAATCTTTTTTTCTAATCACTTTTGGTTTGATCATTTCTAATAATATCTCTTCTAAAGATTTAGTTTCTAAGTAACTTATTTCTTGATTAGATTCTTTTAGTTCTTCTTCTATCTCAACTAAGGTTTGTTTTATATTATCTATAAAATATTGTGAATTTGGTATATTTCTATAATTTTCTAAATCCGATTTACTTAATTGATAACGATTTTTTAATGATTCTTGTGTGCTCCTTGTAGATTTGTATTTATCTAGTAAACCGTTAACATTATTTTTAGTCCATTGTAAAAATTCTTTTTCTTGTTTTAATCCCAACTTTGGAATTTGTTCTTTTGGATTTAACCAAGTGTGTCCACCTATAGTTAAGCCATTTTGACTTTCAACTTCACGTTTCCAAATTATTTCAGAAATCTTGTTTATGATAGAACATTTATTTACTATAGAACCATATCTAAATTCTTCTCCTTTGTGTCTATCTAACATAAATGCTAAAGAAAGGTGATTTATTCTTGGTGTTCTTAATAAATTTTGATTTATGTAATTATATAAATTTTCGAATACTTCTGGGACTACAATTTCTATTTTATATGTTCCTAACTGCTCAAATTCTTTAATTGAATGATAATTTAAATTAGCCATTTTATTCTCCTTAATCAAAAGCCTTCTTTTTATAAAATATTAAATAAACTTCATTAATAATCTCTTTAAGCTTATCTATGGTAAGATCATTATTCTTAACTTTTTCATTAACTTCATTTGCATACTTATTTAATTTTAAAAGTGTTTCTTTATCAGCTATTTTTAAATCATAACCATACACTTTACCACGTTCTTCATAAGTGCATATGGGACTTTTTTGCAAAAATTTTAATAAAATATCAAATCTTGCTATTCCTTTTTCTGCGTTAATTATACCAATTCTTAAATGAGCAAACTCATTTATATAATCTGAATCAAATTTATGTTCTAACATTTTAATCTCTTTAAATAAAAAGTAAATTTTCTATTTATAAATCTTTCCATTTGTAACTACTACAAAAGAATTACATCTTTTCAGGAGCTTCTATTCCAATTAAATTCAAACTAGTTTTGATAACATGAGTAAAAGCTAAAACCAAAGCTAATCTTGTATTTCTTAATTCCTTTCTTTCCTTAATTACAGGACAATTATGATAAAACTCATTAAATTTTTGAGCTAATTCATAAGAATAGTTCGCAATGTAATTAGGTTTTAAATCCCTTAAAGCTTTATTAACAACATTAGGAAAATCATGCATTAATTTAATTAACGTAATTTCCTCTTTTTTATTAAGTAAATTAAAATTAAATTTTTTCTCAAATTTAACTTTTTTTAAGATTGAATTAGCCCTTGCATATGAATATTGTATGTAAGGAGAGCTCTCACCTTCAAAACTCAATGCTTGATCCCAATCAAAAAATACGTTTTTCTCAGGCGCATTTTTTAAGATACTATACTTCAAAGCGCCATAACCAATTATTTTAGCTAATTTTTTATCGTTATTTTTTCTTTTATCTAATTCATTTTGAGCTTTTTTCACAGCTTCATTCATGAACTCAGAAAGCAAAATAACATTTCCTTTCCTTGTAGACATCTTCCCTTCTTGCAATAAAACAAAAGAATAATGAACAATTTCAGGTGATTTATAATTTAATAATTTAAGTGCAGCTTTTAATTGTGTAAAATATAATTTTTGGTCTTCTCCTAAAACAACTATATTCTTATCTTTAGCTTTATTTATCTTATAAATTGTGTAAGCTAAATCCCTTAATCCATATAAAGAAGTTCCATCATTCCTAGTTAAAACAAAAAATGCAGAATCTTCTGGCAAATATTCCCTTAAATCCAAAACTTGCCTATTCTCATTGTCAGTAAATAATTTTTTTGTCTTAGCAAGTTCTTTTAATAAATTTTCACAATCTTTATTAAATAAATATTTGCTTTCATAATCAAAATGATCATATTTAATATTAAGTTCTTCAAAGATTTCTTTTTGTCCTTTAATGCATATTTCAACAATATCATTAAATTGTTTTTTTATTTTTCTATTTCCTTTTTCTAATTTATTCAGTAATTCAAAAACTTTATCTTCAATCTTGGGATCTTGCTCTAATTTTTTATTTATTTCAACATATAATTTAATTAAATCATGGAATTTGGGTTTTTTATTATTTGCAGCTAATACAAGCATTGCAATTTGTTTTCCAATATCATTGATGTAATAATGCGTTTCAGTTTTATAGCCATTAAATTTTATCAATCTTACAATTGCATCTCCAATTAAGGCATTCCTTGCTCTTCCAACATGAGGCTCTGCATTTGGATTAATACTTGTATGTTCAACCAAAGCTTTCTTTCCCTTAATATTTATACTTCCATATCTCTCTTTCATTTTTAGAATTTCTTTAATTGTAATTTCGTTTAATTTACTTTGGTTAATAAAGAAATTAACATAAGCTCCTTTGCATTCAACTCTTGAAACATATTCATCCTTGAAAAAATACTTGCTCAAATTATTTGCAACTTCAGCCGGATTTTTCTTTAATTGTTGTGCTAGCAAGAAACAAGGAAAACTATAATCACCAAAACCAGGGTTGCTTGGAGATTCTAATAAAGTAGAAATATCATTTTCATTTAATTGCGTAGATTTTCTTAGCAAAGTTACAATATGCTGCTTAAAGATATCCATATAATTATTAGATTTAAGAGTTATATAAATTTATTGAATCATGCAATTTTATTATTGAAATAAAAATTGTTAAGATTAATATGTCAAGCAAAACACACAATACACATATTGAGTAAAGAACAAATAATTCAATATAAATTAAGTATAGTGCAATAATACTGCTTATTATCATTAATATAAATATCATATGCACAAGTTCTTTTTTATTAAAACCGAAAAATTCCTCATTATCTTTTATATAAAATGAAATTAAAAGTATAAACGAAAATACGAGTAAAGAAATCAATGATACCGGGATATTAAATACCTCGGCATAAATACTTTTATTTACAACATCGCAGGAAATTTGTTTTGAAATGTCACAAAATGAAGTTGTTTTTGAATAATGAACATAAATTAAATATCCAGAAGTTATAATTGCTAAAATACTCGCTATAATTATTATGTTAATTAATTTATTTTCTCTCATATTAATCCAATTCCTTGGTAAATCTCTTTATTATTAAATTACCAAATGTTCCAACTATAAACATTATCATACATCCAGATATTATATAAATCCATTCTATCAATCCCAATGGAACTGTATCAAATATTTTATCTAAAGATGGAATATAGATAACCATTAACTGTAATAATATTGAAGTTAAGATTGCTAAAATTAACCATTTATTAGAAAACAATTTTAATTTATATTGGGAGCGTATCATTAATACACGAAACATCTCTAGCATTACAATTGTAGTAAATGCAACTGTCTGTGCTTTTAATAAATTTTCTGGCAAATATTTTGAAAATAAAAACAAAACAATTAATGTCATTAATACTGAAGTTAATATTATATTATAAGCCATTGTTCTTGAAACAATATGCTCTTTTGGTTTACGTGGTTTACGATGCATTATATCTTTTGGAATTGCGTCTATTCCTAAAGCTAAGGCTGGTAATCCATCTGTAACTAAATTAATCCATAACAATTCTAAAGCACCTAATGGCAAGGCTATATTTCCAAGTTTATCCCTAAATCCTATTAAAATTGCTGTAAATAAAATTAAGACTTCACCAAAATTGCTTGATAAGAGATAATTAACAAATCTCTTGATATTATCATATATACCTCTACCTTCTTCAACTGCTTTTACAATAGAATGAAAATTATTATCTAATAATATCATATTAGATGCTTCTTTTGCAACATCTGTTCCAGCCCCTACAGCAATACCAATATCTGATTTCTTTAGAGCAGGTGCATCATTTATTCCATCGCCTGTCATTGCTACGACATTACCTTTTTTCTTTAAAGCATTTAATATTCTAACTTTATGCTCAGGATTAACACGGGCATATATATTTATATCATTACAAACATCTTCTAGTTGTTCTTCAGACATTTCATCTAATTCTTGGCCTGTAATTGCACGATCATTCAAACCGATGTTGCGTGCAATAGCCTGTGCTGTTAACTTATGATCTCCTGTAATCATCACAACTTTTATCCCAGCTTTCCTGCATGTTTCAATTGAATCCCGAACTTCTGGTCTTGGGGGATCAATCATTCCAACTAAACCAACAAATATCAAATCCTTAGTTTTTTTACCTTCAGAATAAGCACATCCTAATAAACGCAATGCATTTTTAGCTAAATCTTCATTTATTTTCAAAACAGAAGCTTTTTTCTCATTTGTAAATTTAGTTATTTTCCCATTTAGATTAATATAAGAACATAATTCAAGTATTTTTTCAGGAGCAAATTTAGCAAAGGTCATAATCTTATTATTAATATTATGATGGGTTATCATATATTTACGTTCAGAACTAAACGGAATTTCATCTATTCTTGGATAAATTTCAATTTGCGGGTTAATTCTTAATAATGCCAATTCTGTTGGGTCACCAATATTCGGAAGTTTAGAATCATTGCAATTACTTATAATTTTTAACATTAAATCTTTATTTTTTGAATTTTCATTTACATCAAGAATTTTATTATCCACAAAAATTTTAGTAACTGTCATTTTATTCTGCGTTATTGTTCCTGTTTTATCAGCGCAATTATGAACAATAAATGGTAAAGCGTAAGTTTGACTATCTGTTTCTATATTAAAAACTTCTAAAGATTCTTGTTCAATTTTCACATATCTTATAGGAACATAAACAAAGTTTTCATCTGATAAGAATAGGTTATTTTTTTCTTCTGTAATTGGATTTTTAACTAAATTTATAACTTCTGCTTGAGTTCCGCTAACAAAGACCGTGTAAGATTCTTTTTTAATCAATTCCCTACCTTTAATATAATTAACTCTAGGTTTTTCTAAATATAATCTACCCCTTATCCCTAATTTTGCTAAGATTATTATTAATTGATAAGATAAAGTCTTAGAACTTGTAGTAAATCTTATATAATAATCACTTATATTTCCATCACCTTTTAGATAGCCTTGTAAGAATTTATAGATTATATTTTTAGGTGAATTTAATATAATGGTTGGTATTCTCTTGTTTATAGCATTATCACCAAAAATATCTTTAAATAAAACTGCTAAGTCTTGATTTATGAATTGTAGAGATATAGAAGTTTGGGTCTCATAAATATAGACCTTTAACCCTAATTTTCTTTCTATTAAGTCCTTAAGTCTCTTTACATTTTCTTCTTCATATTTACCTAAATAAAATTTCACTCCGTAATGACCTTTATGTGAGTAAGTACAACCTTCAGCCAAATACCATCCAAATATTTCTGCTATTTCTTCATCCAAAACTAATTTAGTCTCTTCTCTAAACCTACCTTTACGGAAGTTTATAGTAGCTATTTCTTCATTCTTGATTTTAGGTATTAAAACCAAATCATTTTCATTTATTTCTTTAGCTGCAACCCATTCTGCTTCTAAAACCTCCCTTTCTCTTGGTCTTACCATATTGCTTCCAATATGAACTAAATATCTATGATCTTTAAATTTAGCAACCAGTATAGGATGTTCGGGAGTAATTTTTATCAAAGGTAAACCAATTGGTTTTATATGAACCACTTCTCCGCTATAATTCCTCCTAAAAGTTTTTGTTACATTATGAAAATTTCCATCTGCTCCAAGAACAACATCCTTCTCTTTTATTGATTCAATATTTTTTATTCCGTCTTTACATATTATAGTAGTATCTCCAGGAACACAAATTACAGTAGTACTTCCTAAAGTTTCAACAGAAGATAATTTACGCACTAGAACATTCTTTTTAACCATTCTCTGAACTCCCAAAGCTAGAGAAATAGTAACAACTGCTGGTAATCCTTCTGGAACAGCTGCAACAGCCAATGAAATTGCAATCAACAGCATATTACTTAATTTTTCACCTTCAAAAAATCCAGTAATAAGGATTATAATCGCAATTAATATTACAGAAATACCGAGTGTTTTTCCCAAAGCGCTTAATTTTTTCTGCAATGGAGTTTCTTCTTCTTCCTCTTCCTGTATTATATTAGCAATTTTTCCTAATTCTGTTTCCATCGCTGTTTTTATAACAACTGCTTTAGCTCTTCCGCTAACAACATTTGTAGAACTAAAAAGCATATTAATTTGATCAGCTATCTGCGAATCATCTTTTATAACCTGAACAAGTTTCTTTACTGAAACACTCTCTCCTGTAAGAATACTTTCATCGACCTTTAAATCATAAGCTTCAAGTAAATAGCAGTCAGCAGGTATTTTAGAACCTGCTTCTAATAATATTATATCCCCTGGAACCAAAGTTTTGCTTTGAATGATTATATGATTATTATTACGAATAACCAATGTTTGGCCGGATTCTAGTTTTTTTAGTGATTGAATTGCTTTCTCTGCTTTATATTCTTGTAAAAATCCAAGGATTGTATTTAGAACAATAATCGCTCCTATTACAATTCCATCTAAATACTCTTTTACAATAAATGAAATTGACATTGCTGCAATTAAGATATATACAACAAAACTATTTATCTGCTCAAACAATATTTTTAATGCCTTATTTTCCTTTTTTTTCTTTAATTCGTTCAAGCCGTATTTATTCAGTCTAGAATTAACTTCTTCTGATGTTAAACCATTTTCATTTGATTCGAGAAATCTAAATACCTCTTTTTTATCTAACTTATAAAATTGCATTAAAATTAAGTATTTCAGAGGAATAAAAATCTTTCTTTTTAGTAAACTTTAAATATGTTGATAAGTGAAGTTTTAATCAAGGGCCTGTAGCTTAGCCTGGTAGAGCACACGTCTTATATGACTATACCAGGTACAATGTACTTGAGCTAAGAGCACGTGTGGTCGGCGGTTCAAATCC
>JBBSZT010000024.1:3028-4425 GCA_038044585.1 Nanobdellota archaeon | reverse complement strand
AAATTTATTTATTCCAAAATTTCAAGAATTCTTGCTTTAATTTTTGACTTTCCACCAGAAGGACTTGCAATTGTTTGGTTACATACTAAACAGTTTATCTCACTTGTAGATTTGCCAAAAATTATTTGTTCATTTTTGCATTTCTGGCATCGTACTTTTACAAATCTTGAGCTTGGTTCACGTACTAATTCCATTTTTACTCCAAAACCAACTTTTTAGTTCTAATACCATAACTTTGTAAACTTGATTTTTTGCAAACTTCACATGTATATTTTAAATTTGTTTTTTTGCTTGTCTTAGCACCAGTCATCTTAAATTGTGAAATTGCTGGCTTTGAACCCCATTTACCTTTATTACCATAACCTTGACCACGTCCACGCTTTTTTGCTCTTGCTATACTGCCTTTCTTTAATGATCCTCTTTCTTTTCCTTTAACTACTGAAAGCTTATGCAATGTAGTTTTATTGCATTTTTTACAATAACGTTTTGTTTGTTTTGGTAATTTCATATTTCTTCTGCTTTGTTGTTTTTTATTAATAATTCTGCTACTTTTATTGGTAATGAAGCAATATATTCTTCATCAAAAGGACCATATTCATTCAAGTCATCACCAACAAATCTTGGTACTGGCTGCAATATCCTTACTGTTTTTATGCCTTCTTGTTCGCTTTTTATTACTTTCGGTTTCTCTTCACCCATTAATTTATTCAACAAATCTTCTCTTGAAATCTTTAGAAACTTGACTAAATTATCAAAATTTATCTTTTCTTCAGGCAGTAAATTATATCCGTCCTGCATTTTGTTTGTTATTGAAGCAGAAAGAGCTAGTTGCAAAACTTTTGATTCACGTTTATCATATATATCTTTAATAATTCTTTTAATGTTAATTAATTCTTTTTCAGTTTTTTCAATTTCTTTTTGTGCAAATATGCTAGATTTACTTTTTAAATCATCTAGAATAGATTTCTTTTTTATAATATAACTGCTTATGTCATTAAAGAAATTTTCATCAAGTTTTTGCAATTCCTGCCTTGTTTTTTCTCTTCTTAGTATATCATATAATACTTCATATGTAATTATCTCTTCGGTCATAATCTAACTAATAAGATAAATTATTAAAAGCTTTCCAACTGCATTATTTTATGTATAAAATAAAACAAGTTCCTGAAGATTTTTGTGTTAAAGAACTGATTAACCTTAATATTAGCTCTGGAAGATATGCTTATTTCTTGTTAAAAAAGACAAATCTGACAACTTTAGAAACTTTGGAATTAATATCTGAGAAATCTGGAATTAATATAAAAAATATCGGTTATGCAGGCAATAAAGATAAGCATGCTATAACTGAGCAGTACATTTCTATACAGAATGGGAACAAAAATTTAGAAAATATTAAA
>JBBSZT010000024.1:1668-2928 GCA_038044585.1 Nanobdellota archaeon | reverse complement strand
CAATCTTATTTATTTAATGAAGCAGTTGCTAAATATCTAAGGAATAAGTATAAAAAATATAAAAAAATTAAGTATCAATTAGGAGAATTTGTTTTTGTTAATAAAAAAATTGATATAAAATTTCCTTTAATAAGCTTTGATACGAAATTTAATAATAAAGATAAAATTTATTTAGCGATTTTAAAAAAAGAAGGAATTAATTTAAAGAATTTTTTGATTAGACAGATTCCATGGCTGATTGAAGAAACATTATATAGGGATGTTTTTGTTGATGTTAAGAATTTCAAAACCATAAAATATGAGAAAGATGAATTAAATCAAGGAAAATTTAAGCAAGTTATTAAATTTATGTTGCCAAAAGGAAGTTATGCTACTATTGTTATCAAAGAAATGTTTGAATAATTTTATAAACACTATAATTTAATCAATTACTATGTTTGGATTTTTAAAAAATAAACTCAAGGAAGCAATAGGCAAATTTTCAAAAAAAGCTGAAGAAGAAGCGAAAGTAGAAGAAACTATAAAAGAAGAGCCAGAAGTTAAAGAAATAGAAGTAAAGCAAGAAACTAAAGGATTTCTCGGATTATTCAAAAAAAAGAAAATAACTGATGAAGAAGAAGTAAAAGAAACAACAGAAATTAAGATTGAGAAAAGAGCTCCTAAGAAAGAAGAGATCATTGAAGAAAAAATAGAAAAAGGTTTCTTTTCTAAGTTAACTGAAAAACTAACAACTAGAAAAATTTCAGAAGATAAATTTGAAGAATTATTTAATGATTTAGAACTTGCTTTATTAGAAAATAATGTTGCTTTGGAAGTTATTGATAAGATAAAAGAAGATTTAAAAGTTGATTTAGTAGATGTTCCATTGAAAGGAAGAATAGAAGATTTAATTAAAAATTCATTAAAAAATAGTTTAGAAGATGTATTAAAAGAAAGTAATTTTGATTTAATACAAGAAATTAAAAATAAATTTGAAAAACCATATATTATTGTATTTGTTGGAATCAATGGTTCTGGCAAGACAACAACTATAGCCAAGCTTGCTAATTTATTTATAAAAAATAATTTAAAGCCTGTCTTGGTTGCAGCAGATACATTCAGAGCAGCTTCTATTCAGCAATTAGAAGAACATGCTGACAATCTTAAAATAAAACTAATTAAGCACGATTATGGTTCAGATCCTGCGGCTGTTGCATTTGATGGCGTAAAATATTCTAAATCTCATGATATGGATGTTGTTTTAATTGATACAGCAGGCAG
>JBBSZT010000024.1:0-1568 GCA_038044585.1 Nanobdellota archaeon | reverse complement strand
AATGGCAAAACAAGAAGTTGAATTTTATGATGTTAAAACAAAGAAAAAGTTTAAGACAGATAGTTATAGAATAGAGGAAAGAAGTGGAAGATTCTTTGCAGTTACAAAATCACCTGCAGGACCTCATGATTGTTGGCATGTTGTAGGAAAAGATTTTGCCCAAAAGAATAAATAATTCTTTTTTATTTTTTTAATAAAGCTTAAATACGTTATTCTTATATTATTTTTATGGTATTAGAGAAACTAGGTAATTCATTAAAAGAAACGCTAAAAAAGATAGCTAAATCTATCTTTGTTGATGATAAACTTGTGGATGAATTAGTAAAAGATATACAACGTGCATTATTATCCTCAGATGTTAATGTTAAACTTGTTTTTGATTTAAGCAAAAAAATTAAAGAACGTTTTTTAAAAGAAAAACAATTGCCTGGAATTAATCCTAGAGAACATTTAATTAAAATAGTTTATGAAGAACTTGTTAATATTCTTGGAGAGGAAAAATCTGAAATTAATATTATTAAGAAAAAACCATTCAAAATAATGATGGTTGGTGTCTATGGTTCTGGTAAGACCACAACAATAGGAAAGCTAGCTAAATATTATTTTAAAAGAGGTTATAAGATTGCTTGCATTGGTTTAGATGTTCATAGACCAGCTGCACCAGACCAATTAGAGCAAATATGTGATAAAATTAATATTCCTGTTTTTATTGATAAAAAAGAAAAAAATCCTCTAAAAATATACAAGGAATTTGAAAATCTTTATTCTAAATATGATATTTTAATCGTTGATACAGCTGGCAGGGATTCATTAACTGAAGATTTAATTCAGGAATTGAAAAAATTAAATGAAGAAATAAAACCAGATGAAACATTGCTCGTAATGAGCGCTGATATAGGACAGGCTGCTGAAAAATTAGCTTTAGGTTTTAAGAATGCTTGCAATGTAACCGGGGTTGTAATAACTAAATTAGATGGAACAGGTAAAGGTGGAGGAGCTTTAACAGGATCTTCTGTAACAAATGCCAAGGTTAAATTTATTGGTGTTGGTGAAAAAGTTGATGATTTAGAATTATTTAATCCAGAAGGTTTTGTTTCTAGATTATTAGGAATGGGTGATTTAGAAGCATTATTAGAAAAAGCAAAAGAAGCTATCACAGAAGAAGAAGCTCAAGACATTCAGGAAAAATTACAAAAAGGAGAATTATCTTTAATTGATTTGTATGAGCAAATGCAAGCTATGAGAAAAATGGGACCTTTATCTAAGGTTTTGGAGATGGTTCCTGGATTTGGACAAATGAAAATGCCCAAAGAAATGCTAGAAGTTCAGGAAGAAAAATTAGTAAAATGGAAATTTATCATAAATAGCATGAATAAGAAAGAATTAGAAAATCCTGAAATCATTGATGCTCAAAGAATTGAAAGAATAGCAAAAGGTGCTGGTGTCTCTACTAATGATGTAAGAGATTTATTAAAACAATATAAACAAAGTAAAAAAGTATTAAAGTTATTAAAAGGTGGAGATCCAAGCAAGTTAATGAAAAAATTCCAAGGCAAATTACCAAAAGG
>JBBSZT010000023.1:0-6231 GCA_038044585.1 Nanobdellota archaeon | reverse complement strand
TAATTAAAATGCAAATGCTAGAACATTCACCAACATTGAATACTGTACTTATGGTAGAGGAAGTTCTAAAGAAAATTAATGAAAGCATAATTACAATTGCTGAATTAAAAAGAAAGCTTCCAAAACAAGTAAATCATAATACCCTAATGATAATTCTTGACTATCTTGAAAAAAGCAATAAGATTTTTGTGACCTTAAAGGGAATTACATGGGTACATAACACTAATTTAAACATGAGAAAAGATATAGCAAGAGGTCTTGAACTTTGAAACAGATTCGTGTTGTCCTTTCTCCAGAAGCAGAAGAAGCATATAAGCAATTAAACAAAGTTGCTGTAGATTCTAAGATTGAAAGAAGCATACTAAATTCCATTGATAAGAAAAAAGAACTAATTAAAGCAAACCCCCATTATGGCGAGCCTATTGCAAAAGATAAAATTCCAAAAGAATATAAAGAAAAATACGGCGTTACAAACTTATTTTGGGTTGAATTATCTAATTTTTGGCGAATGCTTTATACTTTAACAAACAATGAAACAGAAATTGAAATTATTGCATTTGTTCTTGATATAATGGATCATAATAAATATAATAAAAAGTTTGGATATAAAAAACATTAGAAATTAATTAATTTTATGAAAAAGAAAACTGACTTTAGACAAATAAAGAGTAATAAAAAAGAAGATAAAGTAAAGGTAGTTATATTATCAGGTTTTTCAGATTCACAATTACATAATCTAATTAATAATTATAAAAAAAATAATCTACCAAAAGCTATTTTCGCTACAGTAACGAAAACAAGCAAAGAGTTTAAAATTAAAGATTTATTAAAAGAACTAAAAAAAGAACATAAATTTATGAATAAATAATTTTATATATTAAAAAATCAATAGAGATTTATGCGAAATCATAATGAAATACATAATTCTTCTGGTTCTAATTTAAAAGATATTATTTTAGGTGGACAAGATGGTCTGGTTAATGTTTTAGGGGTTATATTAGGGGTAGCTGCAGCAACTTACGATACTAGAATTGTAATTATTGCTGGATTAGCTGCTACATTTGCAGAATCTATTTCAATGGCTGCAGTAGCATATACTTCAACAAAAGCTGCTTTAGGTTATTATTTATCACAATTAAAAAAAGAAGAACAAGAAATCCAAGATATTCCTAAAATTGAGAAAAGAGAAGTTTATGATATTTATTATAAAAAGGGTTTTAGAGGAAAATTACTTAATGATATTGTAAAAAAAATCATAGGTAATAAAAAAGTATGGTTACAAACAATGATGGCTGAAGAATTAGGATTATTGCCTCATGAATATAGTAATCCTGAAAAAAGCGCATTTGTTGTTGGTTTTTCAGCTGTAATCGGTAGTATAATCCCTTTAATGCCGTTTTTCTTTTTACCTATTAAGACAAGCATTATAGTTGCATTAGTATCTGCTGCATTAACATTATTTATCACAGGAATTATAAAAGCTAAATTAACAGTTGGAAATAAATTCAAATCTGGAATAGAAATGTTAATTATTGGTATATTAGCTGCATTATCTGGTTATTTAGTTGGAATACTATTTAGTAATGTTAAATTTTAGAAAAATAAAAAAAGAATTAGTGAATTAATTTAATTAAAAATTAATATTTTTTGTGTTTTTGGTAACAGTCTCTACAATAGACTGGTTTTCCTTCTGTTGGTTTAAAAGGTACTTCACATTCTTGGCCACAATCTGCACAAGTTGCCTTATGCATTTCTCTTGGTCCGAAGTTGTTTCCTCTGAAACCTCTATTCTCGAATCCCATTTTCTTAGTTTCTCCTTGATTAATTATACTCAAAGAATATTATTCTTAAGTATACTAATTAATGTTCTAAATTAATTGTTTATAAATCTATGTTTTTGAAAGATTTAACACAAGGTTTATATAATTGTTATAAATAATAAATTATATGATTTGGGATGATTTATTTGAAGTAATGCTTAAGGGAGTAGCAGATGAATTAGGTTTTAGTTTCACTAAATCTGGGTATAAGTCTAGAGGGGGTTATATCTTGGAAAAAGAAGGTAAACTTGTCGGTTTTACGAATTTTGTGGATAGAGATGGAAAATTAAAAATAGCAATGAGTCCAAACTTATCTGGAAAACCAATTGATTTGGGAAATTATACTCAAGATGAACTCAAAGGAAAAAATTCAACTGCAAGAAGGGCTATAATTGTTAAATTAGCAAAATATTAATTCTACAAAGTCTTCTTTTTCAAGATTTAACATAAGATTTAAATAAGGAAAAATTAAATGAAAAATAAGGTGCTATAATGGAATCTTATGATATTATCATAATCGGTGCAGGTGTAACTGGATTAGCTGCTGGAATGTATGGAGGCAGATTAGGGTTAAAAACACTAATTATTGGAACTAATTCAAGTAATGAACTGCCAATTGGTGGAGTTATAACATTAACAGAAGTTGTTGAAAATTATCCTGGTTTTATCAGATTAACAGGACCAGAACTTGCTGAAAACATGAGAAAACATGCTCTGGATTATAAAGATAAAGTTTCTATAGAAGAAGATTTGGTTAATGATATAAAAAAACATGGAGATTGTTTTACTGTAAAAACTAAATTAGGTAAATCTTATATTTCTAAAACAATTTTATTCGCAACAGGAACAAAATGGAGAAAATTACTGATGAAAGGCGCTTTAAAATATGAAAGCAAAGGAGTACATTATTGTGCTTTGTGCGATGGAAGTTTATTTAGAAATAAAACAGTTGCTGTAATTGGTGGAAGTGATTCAGCAGCAAAAGAAGCTTTATTATTATCAGAATATGCAGAAAAAGTTTATATGATTTATCGCGGTGAAAACATAAGGCCAGAACCAATAAATTTTGATAGAATTAAAAGAAATAAAAAAATAACTGTAATAACCAAAACAAATGTTACAGAAATTAAAGGTGATAAATTTGTTAAAGAAATTGTCTTAGATAATAAATTTCAAGGAAGTAATATAATAAAACTAGAAGGTGTTTTTGGCGCAATTGGTTCAGATCCTTTATCAGAATTGGCAAAAAAACTCAATGTAAAAATAAATGATAAGAATGAAATTATTATTAACCATGCGACTTCTGAAACAAATGTTAAAGGGGTATATGCAGCCGGTGATGTAGCAGATAAAGAATTTAAGCAAGCCATTACTGGGGTGGCAGAAGGTGTTACAGCAACTTATTCAGCTTATAAATATATCAATGAAAATAATTTAATTTTTATAGCACAAAATGAATCAGAAAAAAGAAAATAAAATATTACTGGTTGTGTCTGCAATTATTCTAAAAGATAACAAAGTTTTATTGATTAAAAGATCAAAAAAACCTTTTAAAGATTACTGGAGTTTTATTTCAGGGCAAGGTGCATTTAAACATACAAATAACCCGTTAAAAGCTGTAAAATTAGAAACAAAATATGATTTGAATTGTAAATTCTCAGGAAAATTCTTTTCTTATAGTTATACAAATTCTGGAGTTCCCACAATTACTCTATTTTTTGTTGGAAAAATTAAAGGAAATATAAAAATAAATAAAAAATACGTAAAAAATATTAAATGGTTATCTTTAAAGGAAGCAAGTAAAATAAAGTTGGCTTTTGAACATAATAAAATTATAGATAAATTAACTAAAAATCAAACTAATAATGATAACAAACAAGATTCCTAGAATTAAATAAGCTGCATTTAATTTATTATATCTCTCATGTGTCTCTGGAACTAAATCACTTGCTCCAATATAAAGAAAGCTTCCTGCAGCTAATGCAATCAAAATTCCTAAAAATTCCTTGCTTATATTTCTAAAGAATAACAATGTTAAAAGTGCGCCAACCGGAGTGGCTAATGCAATTAAATATGAATAAAGTATTGCAGTTTTTTTCTTAATTTTATTATGAAGCAATACAGCCATTGATGTAACTCCTTCAGGAAGTTCGTGCGCTATTACAGCAATAGTAGCAATTAATCCAAGTTCTCTAGATATTTCAAAACCAGCTGCTATTACAATACCATCAATTAGAGAATGAAAAAATAAACCTATGGCAGCAACATTGCCTGCAGTATGCTCTTTTGTATAACTTTCATGGAAGCTATGTCTCATTATAAAATGTTCTATTAAATAAAATATTAAGAACCCCAATAAAACAACATATAATGAATGTTTATAAATTTGAATTGAATCTGGAATTAAATGTATAAAAGAAAAACCAAGTAAAACTCCTGCTGCAAAGCTCACTAAATAAATAGAGTTCTTTCTTGTAAATTCTTTAGCATATAAAACTAATAAAATTCCTATTATTGTTGATAATCCTGCTATACTTGAATAAATAATTGTATTGTAGAATTGAGTTTCCATTTTATCTTTTTACTCTTAATTTTGCAATTTCTAGAGCAGCATCTCTTGGTTTAATACTTTGCTTTTCAGATTTATTTAAAACTAATTTTGTATTTTTACTAATTTTTTCTTCAACTATCTTAAACATTCTTTGTTTTGTTTCATTGATATATTCTACATAGCTTGAAATAACGCCTCCTGCATTAGCAACAAAATCAGGGATTACTAAAATATTTTTTTTATGAAATACTTCTTCAACTTCAGATTTCATTGGAATATTGCTTCCTTCAACAATTAGTTTAGCTTTAATTTTATTTATATCATTAATTTTTATTAAATTAGGGATAGCTGCTGTAACTAAAACATCTGCTTCAATTGAAATAATATCATGGGAATATCTTTTTATTCCAGGATAATTTATTATAGATCCTGTTTTTTCTTTTACTTTATTTAATTTATTATAATTAATTCCTTCTTTATTATAAATACAACCTTTTGAATCTGAGACTGCAACTAATTTTAATCCATCTTCTGTTAAAAATTTAGAAACAAAATTGCCAACATTTCCAAAACCCTCTACTGCAAATGTAACTTCATTTGGATCTTTGCCAAGATGCTTTAAAGCAATTAATGTAGATTTACTAATACCAAAACCAGTGCTTCCTAATTCATGCGGAATTCCTCCTAGTTTTTCAGGCTTACCAGTACAAACTTTTTTATTATTTAATGCTTTAGAAAAAACTTCCATTTCATGCTCTGCTGTATTTATATCTGGGCCTGCAATATATAAATTAGGACAATATTCTTTTATTGATAATGCAAATGATTTTATAATTTCATCTTTATTTTTTTGGGAAATTTTTCTGTCATCTGCTATTATTCCTGCTTTAGCTCCACCAAAAGGCAAATCAGCCATTGCATTTTTCCATGTCATTGTACGAGCAAGAGAAGCAACTTCTTCAACATTTACTGTAGGAGTCATCCTGATTCCTCCTTTCGATACACCTCTATTTGTATTATCAATAACGAGAATACCTTTCATTCCAATTTTATTATTATAAACTTGAAGAACTTTTTCAGGACCAAATTCATCATACTCTATCAATATATCACCTCTGATTTTAGAAAATTTTTTCAGTATTTAAAGATTTACTTTTTAATTTATTTAGAAATTTGATTAAATAATCATTTCTTTTTGTTTTAATATGTTATTAGTCTCTAATCTTGTTATTAAATTATCTATTTTTATTAACTCTTTTACCCAAAGGTTTTGCACATTTAATTTGTATAATTTAGCATTTCCGATTTTTCTTGTAAATGTTACGATATTTTTTTCAATTAATTTTGGCCAGATTTCTGAGAAAGCTGTCCATCCAACACCCGAGTTCCTTGCGATTTCTGTCATGCTATAATCTAGCTCTCTGCTCCCTATTAAAAAATCTAATACTCTCATTAACGGATAATCTCCAAAGTATTCCAGAAATACGCTTTTCTCTTCTTCATTTTTCATATTTTATAATAGAAAATACTTATATATAAACATTTCTATTTTAATAACCTTAGTTAACAAAACAAAAACTATTTAAATAACAACTCCTTTTTAGGAATGGTATGGATGAACGAACATTAATTAAAAAATTTATAGTTAGAAAATTATATAGACATAGAATGTGGTTGCATAAACATACAAGCATTCATAACTTGCCTAAAGGATTGCCAAATGAATTAAAATCATCAAAAGAAGTTAGAAAAACAATTGATGAATTACTTAAAGAACAAATTCTGCTATCAAAACCAACGCATTATGGTTTAGAGGTTAGTTTGAATCCTAAAAAATTAAAAGAAATTGAAGGATTAATA
>JBBSZT010000022.1:0-9087 GCA_038044585.1 Nanobdellota archaeon | reverse complement strand
GGATTTCTTTCTTTAGTTGGAAGCATTGCTGAAGTTCCAAGGAATGTTATTTTCATGGTTAAATGTAAAGAAAAGCCTTTTAAATAACTTATCTTTTAAAACTACCATGGCTAAGAAAAAGGCACAAGAAGTGAAAGATGTTAATGAAGAAAAAATAAAGAAATTCCAGATTAATTTAGTTGGAAATAGGTTAATTGCCGCGGACAAAGATGAAGCTCATAATTTATATGATCAATCCAGATATGGCGAAATTGCAGATAATAAAATTCAATATTCTTTGGTTGAAGGATCATATTTATTGGAAAAAGGAAGAGTTGATATCTTAGATGGAAAGAAGAAAATAAAAGTTGATGATTTTGTCAAAATAGCTATAAAAAATGAAAAAAACTTCTGGACAAGATATGTAGCTTATCGAGATATGAGAAATCGCGGTTATATTGTTAAAACAGCTTTAAAATTTGGGGCTGATTTTAGAATTTATGATCGAGGAATAAAACCAGGGGAAGATCATGCTAAGTGGATTATGTATCCTGTAAAAGAAACAGATTCACTTACTTGGTTCGAATTTTCCGCCAAAAATAGAGTAGCACATAGTACTAGAAAAAGATTATTGGTAGCATGTGTTGACGAAGAAAATGATACAACTTATTGGGAAATTTCATGGACAAGGCCATAACATTTTTATATCCTTCCTATTCTAATAATGCTATGCCAGTAAATATGCAAGAACTTAAATTTAAGATATTAGAATTTGTTAGATTAAGAGGACCTGTAATTCCTGTACAAATTTCTAAGCATATTGGAAGCAATATATTATTTGCAGGTGCTGTTTTATCAGAGTTATTGGCAAATGGAAAAATAAAAATAAGCCGTGCTAAAATAGGTGGTTCGCCAGTATATTATTTTCCAGGTCAAGAACCAAGATTGACAATGCTTTATGGCCATTTAAATCAAAGAGAAAAACAAGCTTTTGATTTATTAAAAAACAGCAAGGTTTTGCATGATAAATCTTTACAACCTGTTGAAAGAGTTGCTTTACGCGAAATAAATGATTTTGCTTATTCATTTGAAATTAACAATGATTTATTCTGGCGCTGGTACTTGGTTAATGAAGAAGAAGCTCGTAGTGTTGCTAATCAAGCAATTCAGGAACACCAAAAACAAATTACGCAAGAAGCTAAACCAGAATTAGTTATAGAACAAAAACCTGTTTTACAAGAACAAGCTATAGCGATTCATGAACAAAAATTACCCGAAATAAGGGAAGAAGAAAAGATAGAGCAACAGACATTAAGAGTTGAGAGAAAAGAAATAAAACAAAAAGAACCAGAAATAAAAAAGAAGATAAAAAAAGAAACAAAGATTAAACAAGATTTTGCAATGATGATAAAAGATTATTTCGATGAAAAAGGAATTAAAATAATTAACGAAAATGTAATTAAGAAAGAAAAGGAATTTGAATATTTAATCGAAATCCAAAGTAAGGTAGGAAATGTTAGATTTTTCTTAAGCGCAAAAGATAAAAAGAAATTAAGTGAAGCTGATTTAAGTATAGCACATAATAAATCACAATTAAAAAAGTTACCTTTAATGATTCTAAGCAACGGAGAATTAACAAAACAAGCTAAGGAATATTTGAACAATAATTATCTAATATTTGAAAAATTATAAATTTAAAAATTCATATATTTTAGTTAAAATTTGCTTTTTAGCCCTTCCCAACTCTTGTCGAGTATATTCGTCTCTATAACTTATATTTACCATAAAATCACCTACTCTTTTATCCTCTGGAATTTCTTTCAGTTCACCTAAAAAGTTTTTTACCCATACGGCGATTTTCCATCTTACTCTAGCTTTTTCATCATATAAAGCAGTAAGCCGAACCTCTAAGGATTTATTCTCTTTATCATTTGTCAAACAAATGGTTGCAGTTGTTCTATTGAAATTATAATCGTCTCTATATCCTACGGGAAGCTGCAAGTTTTTATCTAATTCAACTAAAATAGCTTTAGATAAACTTTTAACATCCTCTAAAAAATTTTCCTGCCATGCTTCTTCCCTACCTGTTTTTATTGGCATATTATCTAGAATTATAATGAATATTTAAATTTACCTAAAACTTAATTCTTTTATTAATCTTATATTTTTTATTTAAAATAAAACTAAAATAACTGATTGTTATTAATGAGAAGAATATTATTATTTTGTTATTTAATCTAAAGTTCTGTTTAACAATCTCGGTTTCAAAATTATTACAACTAGCATTGAAAGTATCAAGAAAAACTAATGAAGTTAGATTTACAGCATCTTTATAGGCTCTTTTTGGAATCCCAGAATTTTTAGTTAAAGTCCAATTTAGCCAGTCTTCTTTGTTTTTGCTTGCTTGAAATAAACTAGAATTTAAATTCACATCATTTTTATAACAATCTATTTTAAAACTATAATTACTTAATCTTTCAAATTCAGAATGCAATGAACTTGGCTCTTTTGATATGTAATGCGGGGCAACAAAAGAGTCAGAAATATAATGTGCAGCAACACCGAAAGAATAACTTGCTTTGTTATAATTTCCCAAAGTGTAATTATTTTCAGCACCCTTTAACCATTTTTGAGCTAAACCATAAGAAGGAGGATAATGATGCTTTACTACATCATGAAAAACTAGATCAGGAGCTACAGCACCTTCTTTTAACAACGTTAAATTTAATTTACTTTGCGTACCAAAATCAGATTTGTAATAAATTATTTCAACTACAGTTTGGTGACCTTTTGAGTTCCAAGCTTCTACATTACTCATTAATATGAAATAAAAAAGTATTATAAATAAATACCTCATATAAATGGTAATATGGATGATTATTTATTTGTTTTGGGTAGAGATAGAGAACTGAGTTTACTTGAATTAATATGTTATTTTAATAGAAAAAATCTAAAATATGAGATAAAAGATAAATGGAATGATCTAGTTATTTCTTCTTTAAGCAATAATAACTTTAATATTGAAGATCTTGGCGGAACAATAAAAATAGCTAAAGTTATTTTAAAAACAAATGATAAAAAAGAAGCATTAAATTTTTTTAATGGATTTGAATTACCGAATAAGAATAAAATATATTACTCTGTTAATAATGATTTAATTAAAGAAATCCTAAGCAAAAGATTCAAGCAAGAAAGTATAAAAGCATACTATAAATCCAATGTGAATAATCCAAGTAGTTCTCTTAAACTAGATTTAGAATTAATAAGTTTTAAAGATTATTTTGCGAAAGTTATACAAATATCAAACCCTAAATTATACAAGAAAAGAGATGAATTAAGACCCAAATTTGATGAAAAAAAAGTTATTTCAATCAGATTAGCTAAAATATTACTAAATTTAAGTGAAGCTAAAAGAGAGATTTTAGATCCTTTTTGTGGTAGTGGAACAATATTACAGGAAGCTTTATTGATGAACCTAAATGCCCATGGTTTAGATGTAAATGTAAAAGAATCTAGAGAAAATTTATCTTGGCTGAATAAAAATTTTAAAGTTAGAAATAAATATAAATTGTATCAAGGTGATGCTCGTAATCTAAGCAAATATATTAATAATGTTGAAGCTGTTGTTACAGAACCTTATTTAGGACCTTATCTAAAAACTTACCCTAGATACAATGAAGCAAAAAATATTATCATTGAATTAAAAGAGTTATACAAAAAACTATTTTCTGAGCTGAATAAAATCACAAATCGGGTTGTTATTTTATTTCCCGTAATACCAACAAGGGATAAGAGAAAATTAAACATAAATGTTAATGATATAATTTCAAATACCAAATTTAAAATAGTTAATTATTCAAATGTTAAAATTCCAATAACCTATAAATATAAAACTTCTATATTAGAAAGAGAAATTTGGATTTTTGAAAAGAGTAAGATTTAAATATCGTCGTTTTTCAGTTCTTTTTATGGGTAGAATCAAGACAAAATTAGTTAAGCGCACTGGAGAAGAATTAGTCAAAAGTAATGGAGATATGTTTAGCCAGAACTTTGAAGATAACAAAAAAAGTCTGCCCAATATTGCTAGTATTAACTCTAAAAAGCTTAGAAATGTTATTGCAGGTTATATTATTAGATTGGTTAAGAGAAAACAAAAATAAATTTATATTCTATAAAATATATATTAATTATAATATAATTACCAGCACAGGTGGTACAAAAACAAATAAACCTTATTATTCATTATGGATTTATCAAAAAGAAAGTATTTTAAAGTATTATAATCTAATAGGTTTTAATATTAAAAGAAAACAACAAAGACTAGGAAATCAAGTAAAATATATAAAATCTAGAGCGGAGGTAACAAAAATGACAGACGATGCAACTGATCGTAATACTGTGTTTGTAGGTTCCCGCCCATTTATGAATTCCAATTAAGTTAAATCTTATTGGACATGGAGTTATGTGACGGGGGTAATTATGCAGTTTACTACTCAAGGTGCGAGTGAAGTAAAAGTGAAAGCCCGTGGAAAATTCATATCAAGAGCTGTTGATATTGTAGAAGTTGCAAGTAAAAGATTTTTAGAAAACACGGTTCAAGTTAGAGATATAAAAATCGACAGTGAAGAATTTGAAAATAAAGAGGGCAAAACAGTGAGAGTGAGTACCGTGGAGATTACATTAAGCAGAAAATGATTTTTCTTTTATTTTAAAATACAAAAGTTTATATTTACATAAAATTCTTTTTTATATTGGTGATATATGGATAATCTATTCGAAGAAGTGTTTCATATAAAAAAAGAAATTAGGACTCTTGCAGGAATATTTATTTCTATCTTTATAATTGGAGTAATTGGATTTATGATAATAAAACAAGTTAGTTTTAATGAAGCTTTAATATTAACATTGGAAACTTTAGCATTTTCACATAAAGAAGAACAGGGGTGGGGAAGAGCATTGCAGTTATTTTTATTGACAGTTGGGGTTATATTAGTATGGTTTATAGTATGGACAACATTTGATTTAGTGTTGGAAGGTCATTTTAAAAAATATTATTCTGGGGTGAGAAATATGGATAAAATAAAAAAACTTAAAGATCATTACATAATTTGTGGAGCAGGACGAGTTGGAGAAAACATTGTAAAACTGCTAAAAGCTAAGAAGAAAAATTTTGTATTGCTTGAGAAAAATTCTGAAGTAGCAAGGGAGATGCAGGAAAAAGGATATTTAACAATACAAGGCCCAAGCGTAGAAGAAGAGACATTAATTAAAGCAGGTATTAAGAAAGCCAAATATTTGATAGCATGTACTGGCGATGATGCAAAAAATATCTTAATAATATTAACTGCACGTGAACTTAATCCAGATATTGAAATATCTGCTCGCGCAAATGAAGAATCGATGGTAAAAAAATTAAAAAGAGCAGGCGCAAAACATATATTCTTGCCAGAGTTGCTTGGCGCCAAAGAAGCGATTAATGAACTTGGAATATATGATTAATGGCGTCGAGGAGATTTGAACTCCCGATCTCCGCCTCATGAGAGCGGAGCTTTACCAGGCTAAGCTACGACGCCTTGAAATATGAAAGAATTAATTTATTTTAAAAGACTTTTGATTTTTAATGCAATTTTTTCAGGTTCACCAATTTCATAATTATTAGTTTCCCACTTTTCTATCTTTATTCCATCATTCTCAAATCTTGGAATTAAATGAAAATGTAAATGAGGAATTGCTTGCCCGGCTATTCTTTTATTATTCTGCAAGATGTTTAATCCTTCACCAAATTTTAATAATGCTTTAGAGATTTTCTTTATAAGAATACTTAAATCTTTTATTAAATCATCTGGCAAGTCAGTTATTAATTCAAAATGTTTTTTAGGAATTATTAAAACATGACCTCCATGTTTACTTGCGGGTTTTACATCTAAAATAACCAAGGCATTTTTATCTTCATATATTTTAGTAGAAGGAATTTCATTATTTACAATTCTGCAAAAAATACATTTTTCCATGATATTATATTATTTGATTAATTTATAAGTTTTTTTAATATAACCAAAAGATTTATTACTAAGAATTATTAGTTATTTTTATGATTATTGACCAGAAAGATTATGTTACTCCTAAAAATGGTCTTGTCCTTAGATATAAAGGAACGTTCGATTTTAAAAAATTATATAACTCTTCCAAGGAATGGTTTGATAAACTTAATTATGATTTCAATGAAAAAGAATATAATGAAAAACCAGTAGCAGCAGGAACTGAATTTAAATTAGTTTTTGAAGCTAAAAGAGATATAAATGAATTTATTAGTTTTCAAATTTCTCCAACATTGCATTTTTTTGATGTAAAAAAAAGTGACGGAAAAAATTACGGTAAAATAAAAATCAAGATTCCAGCATATATATTATTAGATAAGGAAAATAAATGGCAAAGCAACCCATTCAAGAAATTTTTATTTTTCTTTTATTGCAATTTTACAATAAGGAAAGAGATAGAAAATGTATATGAAGATAAATTATACTCGGAAGTTTTGGATTTTATAAATACCTTAAAAAAATTCATTCGGGTGAGATAAGATGCCAGAAAGATATTATGTTACTCCTACAAGTGGGATTAAGATAAAATGGAGTATTCCAACAGATTTAAAAGAATTATACAGAAATATGAAATTTTGGATGGAAGACAATGGTTTTGCTAAAGAAGAGAGCTTAGAAAAAAAATATGTTGAAATGGTTAAACCAAATGGAAAAGATATATTAATACTCTGGGAAGGCAAAAAAGAAAGGAGTGATTATTTTTCTTATAAAATAAGTATAGAAATGGCTTTTATCGGGGCTAATGAAGTTGAAGTACAAGAAAATAATATAAAAAGAAAATTAACCAAAGGAAGCTTTGAAATAAAAATAGTTGCTTATTTAGAATACGGCGGATGGGAGGATTTAGGAATGTTAAATAAGGTCTATTACAAATTAATAGCAAGATCTAGATTAGAAGATTATGCAGAAGTCTTATACGGTAAGGTTTACAAGCTTCAGAAACTAATTAAGGACTTTGCTGGTTTAAGCGGATAAAACAAAAGATTTATTAATTAATTTTCATTATTTTAAATATGACTGAAGTTGATTATGTTGTGTATCCAATGAGTTTAAATTATTCTGGCGTTGTTAATTTACAAGAACTCTATAATTTGATTAGAGTATGGTTTAGTGAAAAAGGGTTTTTTGCTATGGAAAAAGAAAGCGAAGGAAGCGAGGAAGAATCAGGAGATAATTTTTCCACAAAATTTCAAGCATCAAAAAAAGTTGAAGAATATACAAAATATGTTATCGAACTAAGTATTAAAGCTAAGTCATTAAAAGAGACTTCTGAACAATACAGTTATCGTGGTGAGTTTGAAGTTTCTGTTGAATCTTATTTAGAAAAGGATTATGAAGATAGATATGAAAATAGGCCATTATTGAAGATCTTTAAAGGTTTTTTTGAGAAATTTGTTGAAAAAAGTAGATTTAATAGGTATGAAAATGAATTAAAAGACTCTACAAATGCACTTTATAATGAAGTTAAGGCATTTTTTAATATTTCTAAATTGTAGTAAAAAGTAACATTTATATATACAAATAACTTACTAAAATGAGCCCGCCATGAGAATACTCAATTGAGCACGGCAAAGCCAAGCTATGAACTTGGGAGTTAGTGTAGCGGGCAACAAACTTTAAAATATTAAAAGAACAAGCAAAAGAGCTTATATTCATTAATAATCATTAAATTAAGTTTAAAAATGAAAAGAGAGATTAAAAACGATTATATTTATTAAAAAGAGTTGGAAATAGACTCTTTAAAACTTGTTCTTTAGAATATAGGAGGATAAAATGGGTAAAATAAGCCCTGTAAATGCTAAGTATATAGTTCATACTCAAATTCAGATTGATGGTATGGTAGAGAAACCAGATGTCATAGGTGCAATTTTTGGACAGACAGAAGGTTTACTTGGAAGTGAATTAGAGTTAAGAGAATTACAAAGATCAGGAAGAATTGGTAGAATAGAAGTTAATATTGATACACGCGGAGGTAAATCCAGCGGTGAAATCATAATTCCGAGTAGCTTAGATAAAGCAGAAACAGCGATTATTGCAGCTTCATTGGAAACCATACAAAGAATAGGCCCTTGTAATTCTAAAGTTGTTGTTAATAATATAGAAGACGTTAGAATTAGCAAACGTGATTTTGTAATAGAACGTGCTAAGGAATTATTAAGAGAATTAACTAGCAAAGTATTGCCAGATAGCCAGGAAATAACAGATCAAGTAGCTCAAAGCGTAAGAATGATGGAGATTATAGAATATGGAAAAGATAGATTAGCTGCAGGTCCTTCCATTGATGAGGGTGAAGAAGTTCTTGTTGTTGAGGGCAGAGCAGATGTTCTTAACCTTTTAAAACATGGAATTAAAAACGCAATTGCCCTTAATGGAACAAGTATTCCTGAAACAATAAAAGAATTGGGGAGAAGAAAAATATTAACTGTATTTGTTGACGGAGATCGCGGAGGAGATTTAATAATTAAAGGATTATTAAATGCAGGCGTTGAGATAGATCATGTCATAAAAGCTCCGGATGGTAAAGAAGTTGAGGAAATTACAAAGAAGGAAATTCATAAAGCACTAAGAAGTAGAATAACAGTAGAACAAGTTAGAATGGAATTAGGGATTACAAATTCTGTAAGAGAAAACCGTGTAGAACAAGTTCAGCAAATTCAAGAAGCTAAACAACCAGAAGTAGTGCAAGCCCAACCACAAAGAAAAGTAATAAAACCAGAAATTAAAAAGTTTAAGGATTTATTAGATGATTTAGTTGGAACTCGTGGAGCATATATCTTGGATGAAGAAATGAATCTACTAGGAAAAGTGCCTGTTATGGAACTTCCAAATACAATCCAGAACTTGAATTCACCTTATGCAATTGTTTTTGATGGTTACATCGATAGAGCAATCGTCAATGCAGCTGAAAGATCTGGTGTGAAATATCTTGCAGGTATGAAATCTAGAGTAAATCCAAGAGAAACAAAAGTTGAATTAATCACGTCAAGTGATTTTTAATTTTTTCTTTTTT
>JBBSZT010000021.1:0-2180 GCA_038044585.1 Nanobdellota archaeon | reverse complement strand
ATATTAGATAGAATAAAAGAATATTTAAGAGCTGTAAAATAACTCTTGTAGAATAATAATATTTATAAGTTTAAAGTAATCTATTTACTTTTTTAATGGGTAAAAATATAGAATCAATTTTAACTGATATTTCTAATGATGCTAAGAATACTCTAAAATATAAGAGATATGGTTTCAGGGAAGTTTTAATTATAGGGGCTGAAGATAAATATAAAACATTTATAAAATTCTTTAATAAAAAAACAAATTATTATTACTCAAAAAGAATTCAATATTCTTCAGGAAAAATAAATATTGAAGAAATAGCAAAAGATATATATCCAATATTAATAGATAAATTTTTATGATATATGAACCAGATGAAGATTCTTTTTTATTGGCAAAATATGTTGAGAAATATGCACATAGTAAAGTGCTGGATGTTGGAACAGGTTCAGGAATTCAGGCTGAAACTGCATTAAAATTTACAAAAGATGTTCTTGCTGTTGATATAGACAAAGAAGCTGTTAATTTTGTAAAGAAAAAAGGAATTAAAACAAAAATATCAAATTTATTTAAAAATGTAAAAGGAAAATTTGATTTAATTATCTTTAACCCTCCTTATTTGCCAGATGAGAAATTAGAAGATAAAAAAAGTAAAATAATTACAACAGGCGGAAAACATGGTTATGAGATTTTAGAGAGATTCTTTTCTCAAGTTAATAATTATTTAAATAAAAATGGAAAGATATTAATTGTCTTTAGTTCATTAACAAACAGAAATAAAATTGATAATATTATTAAAAAAAATAAATTAAAATTTAAATTATTAGAGGAAAAGAAAGTCTTTTTTGAAAGTTTATATTGTTATTTGGTTGAAAGGAGATAATATTATGTTTTATAGATGTTATCATGATGATCAAAATCAATAAAATAAACAAAATCATTATTTTTATCATATCTAAATAATAAAACAAAACTTCCAAAATGAATTCTTTTGTAATCTTTTAGGTCATGTCTTAAATTTTTATAATGTTCTATATCTAAACTCTTAATAATCTCGCCTATCTTTTTCTTTACCTGAGAGTATAATATATTATCCTTTTTCTCAAGTTTGATTAGGATTCTTTCAAGCTTCTTTTCAATGAGAAATTTATGCATTTGATTTTATATGCTTATCTAATTCTTCTACAGAAGCAAAGGGTCCAATATATTTACCTTCTTTTTCTATTTTTTTAAGTTTTTTCAAATACCCTGGTCTCAATTCAGGTTCAAGGTTATTTTCATATTCTCTAATGACTAGTCTTAAAGCATCATTCTTATTTCTCAATCTGTATTTAGCCTTTACAATATTTAGAACTTGGTCTTCCTGCTCATTTAATCTTATTAAAGCCTGTATTGTTTTATTATTACTCATAATATCTTGTAACGATTTATTATATATAAATCTTTTGGTAAGTATTAAAAATCATTTAATCTAATTATATTTATGAGAGAAATAGTCTATGTATCAAAGAGTGCAGTTACAACTGGAAATTTTAGAAATTTAATGGAAGCTGGTAGAATGGATATAGTTTGTCATTCTGTTATTATGTCATTTTTTATTTCAAATAAATTGCGAGATAATGTAAAATTACATTTGTTTTTTTATGGCAGACCAGATCCTCCAAAACATCTGGAATTAATGCCCAGAATTACAGAAGAATTTCAAATAAGCAAAAAAGATATTGCGGGATTAATAAAAAGAATGCTATATAAATATAAAAAAGGTAAAAAGAATGAAGTTTTTCCTGGTTGTTTTGTTGAAAAATTATCCTTAAGTAAATTTATTGAGGATATTAAAGATAAAGATATTTATATTTTAGATAAAAAAGGCCAAGATATAAGAGAAACTACGATTAAAGATAATTCTATTTTCATTTTAGGAGATCAGGATGGAATTCCAAAAGAAGAATTAAGAAAAATAAACAAAGTAGCAAAGAAAATTTCTTTGGGTAACATAACTTACTTTTCCAGTCAATCAATAACAATATTAAATAATGAATTGGATAGGAGAAATTTATAATGGAAATTTGGCAATTAATATTAATAATAATTGTCTTGTTTATTTTAATTCATTTTATATTCAAAGCAACCAAATTTATTTTAAAATTAATAATAGCTTTAATTATTGCCGGGGTAATTTATTATTTACTTAGATA
>JBBSZT010000020.1:0-3880 GCA_038044585.1 Nanobdellota archaeon | reverse complement strand
ATAAAAACAATCTCATCCTCATAATCGATGACATTATAATTATAATTTAGCTGTTTTAGTATTCTTCTAAACCAAGATCTTCCAGCTTTTCTTATATTAACTTTTTTGCCAAGGGCTATTTTTGCAAAACTTACTACAATTACTTTAGCTTTAATCTTGCTTAATAATTCTTTACTAAAATTCTTCTTTACAGATTCTAAACTTTCAAGAACCCTTAAAATTAAACATAAATCAACTTTTGGCAGTTTTTCCAAATTATTATCTAATAAACTAAATACAAATGCTTTACCCTTAACGTTATCCTTAAAAAATTCATTTAATTTATCAATTTCTTGTGAATTAATGTCATAACAGTAATATTTTATATTTTTATATAAAATCGCATAGTTTAAGGGTTCTAATCCACATCCTAAATCCATAACTGTTTTTGAATTAAATTCATCAAAAATTTTCTTATAAAAATCTAAATTTCTTGTTTCTCTTACTTCTCTAAATACACCATAAACTTCTCTTAGTTTTTTTCTTAAGGATTTAAACATTAATCTATAATTTTTACTTCTTTCATTGCTTAAATCTACTTTATTTTTATTCAAATAATCTAGAATTCTTGTTTTTATGAAATTATCATCCAAACCTTTTAATTCTTTTTTACTTTTTAACTTGTTTATTATATTTTGTAAGTCCAATTATAATCCCTCCAATTATGAATCCAGATATAAAATTATTATACTTTAAAGCCAAATTAGTTAATAATAATATAAATGGTAATATAAAAATGATTAAAATTGAAATAAACTTTTTCTTATCTACTTTATTTATAGCAGGATAAATTAAACCTAATATAAATATTAATATACCAAATAAAATTTTATTAGAATTATCCATAAAACTAGCTAAAGTTAACATTAAGCCATAATAAAAATAAATATTAATAAAATAACTTAATATAATTCCTACAATAATTCCTATAACCAATGATAAATTAATTTTTGCTAAATACAATAAATATAAAATTATTATAAATAATATAATAAAATTAATTAGATTCAAGAAATTTTTTATATCTTTTAATTCTTTTTTAAAATTATTAATTAAAATCATTCCGATTATTAATCCTAAAAAACTTATTATCTGAAAAACCATATTAAAATTGTAATAAATTATTATAAAAACTTATCTTAATATACTTTATAATGTAACCATTTTAAAGTAGAAAGATTTATAAATAAGCTATCTATTATATGAGATATGCCAGATGTAAGGTATTTTGAAGAAAAGGGGAAATTGTATAAAATAGACAATGATGGTGAAAAATATAGAATTTCTTTTAGCGAGGAATTACAATTAAAGAATTTAAAAGCAGCTAAAGAAAACAAGAAATGGCTGATGCTAAACTTTTATGGAAAAATGGCATTAGCTGGTTTAATGTTAATCTTGGTTGTTACTTTCTTATATTTATTGTATAGATTAGATCAGATAAACTTCTTTACTGGAATATTATATAGGTAAGATGAAAAGATATTATAATCTAAAGAAGGATAATCCAGATATTATTGGTCATTTAATTGAGGTTGATTTTGATGCTAAACTTGAGGATAAGGTTAAATGTTTTACAACAAAAGAAAAACCTATTTTTTTAACTAGCCATTTGGATGAAAATTTTTACAACATAGATTTCGAACAAGGAGCAATAGGAATTAGAATTTCTAAAAATAGAAATGTTGGAGTTTATAATTTACCAAAAAATTCTTTAATTTATTTTTGCGAAATTGATGAAGAATTATTTAATAAATTGAAAAGGGGTTATAAAGAATTTATTTCAACAGGTACATTTGTTTGAATGTGATTAGTTCTTAACATTTTTTCTAAATTAGAAAAAGCATTTTCCATCTGTTCAATCATTTCTTCGCTACAATGACCTTTAAGATCCTTTATTCTTCTTTCTTCACTTCTAAGAAATTCTTTCAGTTCTTCTTTTGAGATATAAGTATAACCATTTAGATTAGGCAATTGTCTAAAATAACCCACTATTTTATTTTTAATGTCTCTTAAACCGCAATAATATTGTGAATTTTGAAATATATCCCTATTTTCAATATTATTTTTATTATTTAGATAGTTAATTATCTCATCAAAATTTCCTTGAGTTAAATATAATTTATTATCATTTGAGATCCAATTAATTTCAACCTCTTTTGACATAGGTTTATTCTTGATGTCATTGAATATAAACTTTGCTAAGTTACGCCAAGGGTGGGATTTGAACCCACAAGTCCTTTCGGACGCAGCATTTCTTCAAATTTTAGCAGTGCTGTGCCATACCAGATTAGGCGACCTTGGCATAAAATTAAATTTATATGAGTTATTTTAAATGTTTCTATATAGAAAGCTTTTAAAAGTAATTAATTTGTTCTAATCCTAAAGCGGAGTGGGACAGGGATACTTAAATATCGTCTAACTTGGAGTGTCCGTCGGGCTCATAACCCGAAGGTCAGTGGAAGTATCAAAAATACTGCTGAATTCAAATCCACTCTCCGCTATTCTTTTCATTTTGTTAATTAATCTCAAGTTATTTTTATTGATTTTTAACCAACTATTAAACTTTTTAATATTTTTAGGATGCCTTGTTCCAAATGTATTGAACCATCTAATTAGCTCGATATGGCCATTCATTTCAAATCTATAAACAATTGTGTGCCCCTCTCTTACTCTTTTATCTAAAGAAAAAACTTTGAAAATTTTACTCATTATAAAACCATAACTTTTTATCTCTTCATAAATTTCTTTAGTAAAGTTGTAGTTTTTAGAAGAAAATGATAAAACAGGATAATAATTAAAGTTTTTATATCTTTTTTTTAAAGTAAATCCAAAATCAGTATCAAAAAGACCGATTATAAAATGTTTTTTAAGAATTTCATTTTGCTTAATAATAAGAGGAATTTTTAAATAATCATATTTTTTACCAGTTGGCATTCCCAAACTCTTGGTAAAAAATTCATGAATTAATTTAGAATCAAAATTAACACCATAAGTACCGTCGCTAAAATGCTTTGCTTTTATTTTTATATTAAATAATTTATAAAATAAATTAACTATCATTTTGTCATAAAATTCAATTTCGTCCTTGGGGTTTCCACCGCAAATAATTGTGTACTCTCTTTTTGAAATATGACCATCACCACTCAAAACTCCAATTATATAAGCTAAATTTTCCCCCATATTTTCTGGTGCTGTTATCCCTCTCCTAATATCATTATGGCTTTCTTTTAAGTTTGATAAATCAATTTTTGGATAATCCATATAACTTCTAATATTTTCTTATTTATAAAGAAAACCAGTGCGGTTGTCGCTTGGACGTTTGGGAAATAATATATATTTTATAAGATATATATTAAAATCTAATTATATATATATATAACTTAAAACCAATAAAGATAATGAGTAAAATCAATGAAATTATTCGTGGAATTATTGTAGGAATTGTTGCTGTAGAACTTGCTTTTGTTGCCGACATATTGTTTGAATTTACTAACTCTTCTAAAGCACTAGTTTTGAAAAGATTTAGTAAGGAACAAATCACTCTGTTAAGGCCAGATTTTAGGGTTAAACTTCTAAGATATATAGAAAAAAACGATACAGATAGTTTAGCTTATCTAAGGAATCAAATTAAGAAGTTTGAATCTGATAAAAATATCCTAGAAACTATGCAAGTAGAACTTTTAGATATACAAAATTTAATAAAAAATAAAGATTTTAAAACAGCTTTGAATTTAATAATTACAGTTAAAGGTGAGATTAAAGATATTTCTATGTTTGATACTCAAGAATTCAGCAGACAAGTTGATTCTTTGAGAGTAGAAATGTATAACGAAGCCAAAAA
>JBBSZT010000019.1:0-11926 GCA_038044585.1 Nanobdellota archaeon | reverse complement strand
ATGACACCAGTAAAAAAAAGTTCATTAGAAAACTTAAAATTAGAGATGAATGATATAAAGAATTTAGGTTATGGTGGAGTTTATTTATTTGATGATTTATTTGCACTTTCAATAAAAGATTCAAGAGAGATAGGAGAAGAATTACAAAAAAGGGATTTAATTTATAGATGCAATGCACAAGCAAGATATTTTACGAGATGGGGAGAAGAAATGGCAAAAATGTTAGCCGATACAGGTTGTTATGAAATTGCGTTTGGTGCTGAAACAGGAAGTCAAAAGATTTTGGATAATATTCATAAGAGAACAACAGTTGAAATGAATTATAAAACTATTGAATATGCTAACAAACATGGATTAATTGTCAAGGCATTTATATTAATTGGTCTTCCAGGAGAAAATCTAGAAACATTAAAAGAAACCGAAAAAATGATTCAATATTTAATGAGCAATCCTAATAACGATTTTGGTGCTTATATTTATTATCCATATAAGGGGACACAAATAAGAGATAGGTTAGATAAAGGAGAAGACCCTGGATTAGAAATGCTCGTAGAAGAAGGCATTGGTGCTTATGCAACAATAGATGGTGGCTCTGAAGTTGTAATTAGGACCGATGAGCTTACTGGTAAACAATTATCGGATTTTAGAGATCATTTAATTCAGACATATAGACCAGTTTCAAGTGAATTTGAATGGGATAAATTGTACGATACACATTTGAAATCTAAAGTAGAATATAATTGATTTAAAAAATGGAATTAAATAACCAACCTAAATATGGCAAGAAAGCATCTTTGATTTATCTAGTAAGTCCTAAAATAAATAAATTATTATTTTATTTGAGGGATGATAAGGATATCGCGGAAAGAAACAAATGGAGCATATTCGGGGGAGTAATTGAAAATGGAGAGACAAAAGAGGAAGGATTAGAAAGAGAACTAAAAGAAGAATTAAATATTTATGTTGGTAATATAAGATATCTAAGCTCTTTTATAAATATCCATAATCAAATTTTATATTTTTTTAGGGGTGAAATAAAAGAGACTAAATTAGAGAATATAACAATAACAGAGGGACAAAAAGTTAGATTTTTTTCTCCGGATGAAATTAAAAGAAAAGGATTTGAAACCTCGGTCGGAAAATATTTTTTAAAGAATAAAAGGAGAATAATAAAATGAAAGCAGCGGTCTTAGTAGGTGGAGAAGGAAAGAGAATGGGTGGAATAATTAAATCCTTATTAGATAAAAATGGAAAAACTGTTTTGCAATATATTATAGATGGTTTAAATAAATATGGTATTAATGATATTATTTTAATAACAAACGGAAAAAATGAATTTGATAAATTTGGTTATAAAACCGTTCAAAGTTTTGCAGAATTAAAAAAATTTGTTAAAGATGATTTTTTATTATTAGTTGGAGATACAATTGTTAATATAGACTTCAATGATTTAATTAATTTTCATAATAAAAACCCAAAAGTTATGACAATTGTAACACAAGATTATCAAATTCCTTATGGGATAATTGAAAATGGAAAATGGATTGAAAAACCAATAAAGGAAATCGCAATAGGGATATTTATTTGTAAACCAGAAAGTTTGAATAATGACTTTTCTGTTTTTACAGACTCAATTAAAAAATTTAAAACATATAAATTTAATGGAAATTTTGTTCACTTAACAAAACAAGAGGATTATGAAAAATGGAAAAAATAAAAATTCTCATTAGAACGGAAGGTCATCTTAAACTGGGTATGGGTAATATATTTAGAAGTATAAGAATTGCTAAAAAATTCCAAGACAAATATAAAGCTGAATTACAATTTATTTTAGAACCTACTTCAATAATTGGAATAAAAAAAATCTTGGATGCTGGATTTAAAGTTGATTTAATTGATTTTAGTAATGTTAAACAGGCTATAAAATATATTAAGAATTATAATCCAAATATAGTTATTAATGATATCTTGAATTTAGAAGAAGATTATATAAAAGAATTAAAAAAACTTAATTTACTTATAGTTAATTTTGAGGATAAAGAAAATTCTGTTACCAGAGAGCATGCACATATCGTTTTTAATTCATTATACAAAGATGAAGAAACAAAAACCAATTACTACCATGGGCCAAAGTATGCACCCTTAAAAGAATCATTCAAAGATTTACCCAAGAAAAAAATAAATAAAGAATGTAACAATTTCTTGCTTGCTTTTGGTGGAAGTGATCCTTCTGGTTTTACAATAAATGTTGCTAAATTACTAAATAAAATAAAAGATATTAATGTTACAATTTTTGTAGGACCATCTTTTGGGAGTCATCAGCAACTTTATGATCTTCTAAAATACTTAGATAATGGGAAGTTTAATATAAAATATGATATTGAGTATAATTCTAAAGATTTTGAAGAAGCAGATATTGCAATTGCATCTGGTGGTAATACATCATTTGAATTGGCCAGAGCTGGTATTCCTACTCTCTTATTATGCCAAAATGAATTAGAAGAAGATAGAGCCAAATTATTGGCAAAAAACGGAAACTTAATTAATTTAGGTAATGGTAATAAGTTGGATGATGAAATATTAATGAAAAACATAAATAAGCTATCTAAAAATTATCAATTAAGAAAGAAAATGAGTGAAAGTGGACAAAAATTGGTTGATGGTTTAGGTTTAGACAGAATTGCAGATATAACAATTCAAAAATTAAAAAGTATGAAAAATTTAGGATAAAAAATGAATTCGATAAAAAATACAAATAGAAAAGCGAAGATTTACCTAGCTGATTTAGTGCATAATTATATTGGTCGTGGTCCTTTTATGTTTCCAATTAATATTGGTTATATGAAAGCTTATATTAAAAAAATTCATGGTGATGATTTAGAAGTTCGTTTGTTTAAGTACCCAAACAAATTAATAGAAGCAATTGAAAGAGATCCTCCAAATATTTTAGGATTGAGTAATTACACCTGGAATGAAAATCTAAATAACCAAATTTTACATAATTCTAAAAAGAAATTTTCAGATATAATTACTATTATGGGTGGACCAAATGTAAATATGTATCCACAAATTGGACATGATGAAGTGGAAAAAAATGATTCAGGATCCTTAACTAATTTTTTAAAACAAAGATCAGCTTTAGATTTTTATGTTACCTTACAAGGCGAACCCGGATTTTTGAATTTAGTTAATCGTTACTTAGAGTCTGATCGTAGTTTGAAGAGCATGAAAAAATCTCCAATTAATGGTGTAGCTTTTTTAAATAATGGAGATGGTCTTATTAGAGAAGACTCTTTATTTATAAGAGATTTAAGTTATATTCCTTCACCTTATCTGACGGGGGTTATGGATGAATTCTTTCAAGAAGCTCTAATACCAAATATGGAAACAGATCGTGGTTGCCCTTATCCATGTACATTTTGTGCTTGGGGAAGTAGTTATTATCAAAAGATGGGATTTTTTCCAAAAGATAGAATAAAACAAGAACTAGAATATATTGTTGATATGGAGAGTAAAACTAGAAAGACAAATATTTTATGCATAGATAATTCAAATTTTGGTATTAATGATAATGATGTTGAATTTGCTCAGATAATAAGAGAACTTTCTGATAAATCTGGATATCCACGTAAAGTTACAACATTCTGGGCAAAAAATCAAAAAGACAGAGTAGAAAAAATTGCAAATATTTTAGGAGGAAGATTAGTTAGTGTAGATGCTTCCTTACAATCAATGAATCCAGCAACTTTAGAAGCAACAAAAAGAAAAAATATAAGCCAAGAAGCATATAAATATTTTTTAACTAATTTAAATAAAAAAGGAATTGACTCTGATGCAGAAATGATTTATGGTCTTCCAGAAGAAACTAGAGAAAGTTATCTTAATGCTTTAAAAAAATTATTTGAGTGGCGTGCTGGAAATCTCCTTAATTATCATTGTCGTATTCTAAAGGGTGCAGAAATGTCTAATCCTAAAGATATTAAAAAATATGATGTTAAAACTAAGTTTAGATTAATAGATATACAATTTGGTGAATATTCTTCTAATGGTGATAACTTTAAATCATTTGAAGTAGAGGAGATGGTAAAATCTAATCGTACAATGTCAGAAGAGGATATATATTATTTCAGAAAATTACATTGGCTTATTAATTTTACATGGAATTATAAATACTATCGTGGGTTGTTAGAGTATGGTTTGTCTAATGATATTAATCCAATTGATTTTTATAACCATTTCTTGGAAAATATAAATAATGCTCCAAAAAAAGTACAAAAACTAGTGGGGGAATTTGATGAAGAATCCAGATCAGAATGGTTCCCAACAGTAGAAGCATTAATCGAAAATTATAGTAAACCAGAGAATTTTAAAGACGTACAAAATGGAAGCTTCGATAAATTACACTTTAAATATGGGTTCAAAACTTTACTTGAATGCCCAGATGAATTTGATCAATATATGGCACAAACAGCAAAGGACTTAATTTTAAGAAAAAATAATGATCCTAAAAAAGTACAGACAATAGATGACCTTATTAAATTTGAAAATATCTTTAGGGTTAATTTTAGTAATTTAGATTTGAGCAAAGAATTTGAAATTGAACAAGAAAAACATGCTGAATTTAATTATGATATTTTAAAATGGAAACAAAATGCTTATGGCAACAATTTAGAAAATTATCACAACGAAAGCACAATCAAATATAGATTTTATCTACCACAAGACCAAGTTGCAGCACTTAAAAATTATATTAATCAATTTAAAAATGTTAATCCTTTATTTACTTTAAGAAAAATGAGTGAATATATGGGTGTTAGTGATTTATTTTATATGGTTGAAAGTAAGGATATTAAAGATTACAGAATGCAATCAGAAAGACACGAATTTCATACATCTAAATTAGCTCAATAAAGAAGATAATAAAAATATTAATTAGGAAACGACGATAGGCTTATAAATTTTTCTGAGATTTTAAGTTGGGGTTAAAATGAAAGAATTTAAAATTGGGAATAGATTTGTAGGGGAGAATCATCCTATTTATATAATTACAGAAGCGGGTTGTAACCACGATGGTAAATTAGAACAAGGCTTTAGGTTAATTGAAGAAGCAGCTAAAAATGGAGCAGATGCAATTAAATTTCAAACATTTAAGGCTGGAAAATTAGTAACAAAAACTGCAGAACAATGGTGGCTTCCTGAAGAACAAAGGCAGGGAAAAAAGCAGATAGATCTTTATAAAATTCAAGATACTTTTGGATTTGATGAATATAAAGCACTTCAAGACCATTGTAATAAGAATGAAATCATGTTTTTATCTACACCATTTGATGAAGAAAGTGCAGATTTATTAGAAAGGTTAAATGTTCCAGCTTATAAAATTGCTTCTACTGATTTGACAAATTTACCATTTTTAGAATATGTTGCGAAAAAGCAAAAGCCAATGATAATCTCAGTTGGAATGAGTTTTTTAGAAGAGATTGCAGAAAGTGTTGAAACTATTAGAAGCACGGGAAATGAACAAATATCTTTATTACATTGTATTGTTGAATATCCGGCTCCAATGAATCACGCTAATCTAAATTTCATAAAAACTTTACAAAAAAAATTTCCTGATTATGTTATTGGATTCTCTGATCATACTCTGGGTTATGTTGCAGATATTGTTGCAACTTCATTTGGTGCAAAGATAATTGAAAAACATTTTACAATTGATAAAACCATTAGAGGAGCTCCAGATCATATCATTTCAGTAGACCCTAAAGAATTATCTGGTTTAGTAAAAGATATAAGAGCAGCAGAAACATCTTTGGGTTCTTATGAAAGAAATATATTAGAATATGAAATATCAGCACGTGAATTTGGTAGGAGAAAATTAGTTGCAAATACCTATATTCCAAAGGATACAATAATTGAGAGATATATGGTAACATCTAAAAGAAATGATAAGGGTTTATACCCAAAATTTATGAAAGATGTTTTAGGAAAAAAAGCAAAGGTTGATTTAAATGAGGATGATGCAATTACATTTGAAAAATTATATTAAAGAAAATGAAAGTTTTAGCTATAACGTATGATACTGGAGTAGCAAATGGTTTATTTAGACCTATATCAAAATTAAATGAAGATAAGAAATTAGAAACAATAATTTTGAGTGAAGGACCATCAAGAAATGTTTTTGATGCCCAACAAATTAAATATAAAACACTTCAAGATTACGGATTAAGTGAAATCAATGAGGGTAATGTTGATGCTGTAATTGATAAAGAAAACCCAGATATAATTCTTACAGGATTTAGTGAAGGAATAATGTTAGAGAAATATTCTATAAGCAATGCTAAATCTAGAAAAATAACAAGTTTTACTGTTTTAGAAGGATATACTAATTATTTGAAAATTGTTAGTGATAACGAACTTAAAAATCCATTTATGTACATGCCAGATTACATTTGCATAATGGATAATTTCATTTTAGAAGAAATGCTTAAATTAAAATTTGATAAAGATAAATTAATCCTTACAGGAAATCCATATTTTGATGATTTAATCGCATTAAAAAATAGTTTTAATGAAGGAGATTTAAGAAAGATTAGGAATGAGCTGAATATAGATGAAAATGGATATTTAATTACATTTTTCTCACAAGCCATAAAAAAAGTAATAGATAAAGGTTCAGATAATCCTTCTAGGGGTTATAATGAATTAACTGTTTTGAGTATGTTAGAATCTTCTTTACATGAGCTTAATATTGAAAATTTAAATTTATTAGTAAAATTACATCCAAAAGAGGATTTGGAAAGTACGCAAAGTGCTTTTTCTGGAAAATTAAATAAAGTAATATTTGATAAAGAATATAATTCAAGAAAAGCAATGGTAGTTTCAGATTTAGTTACCGGAGTGTTTTCTACTGCTTTAGTAGAATCGGTTTATTTAGATAAAAATGCAGTAAGTATACAACCAAACATAACTGTGCAAGATACTTTAGTTATGAATAAGTTAGGATTAGTAGTTCCGGTTTATAATCAAGAAGATTTAAAACCAACCTTAGAAAAATTAGTTTATGATAAAAATTTTAAAGAAGAATTAAGACAGAAAAGAAATCAATTGAAATTAGATGGAAAAGCAACAGAAAGAGTTGTTAAAGAAATTTATAAATTATTAAATATAAATTGAATAAAATGAAAAACAACCAAAAAATTTATGCAATAGTTCAAGCAAGAATGAATTCTTCTAGATTACCGAGTAAGGTTATGAAAGAGATACTTAGTAAACCGGTGCTTGGAATCTTAATTGAAAGATTAAAGGATTCAAAGTTATTAGATGGAGTAATTGTTGCAACTACTAAAAATAAGAATGATGATGTAATAGAAAAATATTGTAAGGAAAATAATATTAATATTTATCGCGGAAGTGAAGAAGATTTAATAGAAAGAATGTTATTCGCTGCTAAATCCTATGATGCAGATATTATTATTGAACAAGGTGCAGATTGTCCATTAGTTGATTCAGAATTAATTGATAATATAGTTAAATATTATTTTGATAATGATTTTGATTATGTAACAACTTTAAATAATAAAAGAACTTCTCCACATGGTTATTTCGCCAGAGTATGTTCAACTAAAATACTAGAAGATGTACATAATAAAATAAAAGATATTGATGAAAGGGCAAAGGGATTTTTTTATATAGAAAATCATCCAGAGATTTATAGAATCGGAAATTTTATCTCTAAAGGATATACAAATTCAAAAGATTTTAGAATAACCATAGATACTAAGAAAGATTTTGAATTTATGAGTACATTACTAGAAAGGCTTAATTCATTTAAAGTTTCAATGATAGATATTGTGAAATTTCTTAAAAAAAATCCCGAATTACTCGAGATTAATAAAGATGAAAATCATGTTAAATTCAAATTAAATAAAATTGGAATAGTTGATGTTAAAGGTAGAAAAATAAATAAATTAAATTATGATTTAGATTATAAGGAAGTTAAAGAACAAGACTTAATAGGATTTAGATTAGTGGCTTTATGTTCTTCAAATGAAGAAACTTTAAAAGAAAACGGAAAAAATTTAGGCATTTCTAGATTGTATAAAAATTATGAAGAAATGTTAGAAAAAGAAAATTTAGATGTATTAATCTTATACGGAAAATCAGAAGATAATAAAATAATTGATTATTGCAGGAAAAATAATCTTAAATTGATATCAACCGAAGAAAATTTTGAAGATTTAATAAAAAATCTGTACAAACATTTATAAATTTTTTTAAAGGCGATGTCTTTGGGTTAAAATGAAAAATATATACAATGCAGCTGTTATTGGATGTGGAAGAATTGGAGCAGAGTTTGATAATGATCCCAGAAGAAAAGTTATTTGGACTCATGCAGGAGCTTATAAAAACTCTGAAAAAACTGAATTAGTTTCTTTATCCGATGTTGACGGGAATAGGTTAGAAAAAGCTGCTGAAAAATTTAATGTTGATAAAGCTTATACTGATTATTCTGAGATGCTGAAAAAAGAAGATCTTGATATTATAAGCATATGTGCTTGGAATTCTATTCATTATAAAATATTGAAAGAAGCTGTTTTACATAATGTTAAAGGGATTTATTGTGAAAAACCAATTGCAAATAATCTAGAAGAAACTGATGAAATGATTAGATTATGTGAAGAAAATAATGTTAAATTATTGGTAAATCATTGGAGAAGATTTGATGGTTTTCATCCAAAAATAAAAGAGTTTATTGATCAAGGTAATTTGGGAATGATACAACAAGCAAGTTTCTATTATACTGCAGGAATTGCTAATTCTGGAAGCCATATGTTTGATTTAATGAGATATTTTTTTGGAGATGTTGAATTTGTTCAAGCTCATTATAAAAATAATAAAGAAGACCCAAATATTGATGGAATTGTTAAATTTAAAAGTGGTTTAATAAGTACAGTTCAATCTTTGGAAGATGAATATTATAAAAAATTTAGTTCATTTATTTATGGAGCAAAAGGAGCAATAGAAATAACTAAAAGTGGCTTTGATTTAGAAATGTATGAAGTAAGACAAAGTGATAAATGGTCAGAGTATAAAGAATTATATAGAATACAAAATCCAGCTATTAAGTATATCGAAGAAAGCTTTATGATTAATGGAGTAAAACATTTAGTAGATTGCATAGAAAAGAATAAAAATCCTATTTCAAGTGGTAAAGATGCACGTGAATCTTTAGCTTTAATATGCGCATTTCATGAATCAGCTATTAACGATGGAAAGAAAATAGGATTACCATTAAAAACAAGTAATATTCATATTAAATCAAAATAAAATGGCAAAATTAGCAATTAATGGCGGGGAAAAATATAGAAATAAACCTTTTCCTAGACATCCTATAATTGGAGAAGAGGAAAAGAAAGCTGCTTTAGATGTACTTGAAAGAGGAGAGTTATCTACGTTTTTAGCTTCTCCTGGACAATATTTTTTAGGTGGAAAAAAAATCAAAGAATTTGAAGGATTAGCAAGAGAATATTTTGGAACTAAATATGCTATTGCAATGAACTCTGCTACAGCTTGCTTACACGCTGCTGTTCCTGCAGTTGGTGTTCAGCCATCTGAAGAAGTTTTAGTTACTCCTTATTCTATGTCTTGCAGTGCTACTTGTGCTTTGATGAGTAATACCATTCCGATTTTTGTTGATATTGATGAAAATAATTTTGCAATAAATCCAAAAAAACTAGAAGAAAGAATTACGGAAAAAACAAAAGCAATTGTTGTTGTTCATCTATTTGGTGGACCAGCTGATATGGATGGAATTATGAGTGTTGCTAGAAAGTATAATTTGAAAGTTATCGAAGACTGTGCACAATCTCCTGGCGGAACATATAAGGGAAAATTACTTGGAACTATTGGAGATTGCGGTTTATTTTCATTTACAGAAACTAAAAACGTTACATCTGGTGAAGGTGGAATGTTAATTACTAATGATGATGAAATTGCAGATATGGCACGTTTAATAAGAAATCATGGTGAAGCAGTAATTGTAAATCAACCAAGAACTTATCGTTCAACTGTTTTAGGTTATAATTATAGAATGACTGAGTTAGATGCAGCTGTTGGAGTTGAACAATTTAAAAAACTTGATAGATTTAATAATGAAAGAATCAAATTAGTTGAATATTTAGCTAAAAAAGTTGAGAATGAAATTCCTGGGATAAAACCTTATTTAAACAATGAAAATGGAAAAAATGTTTACTTTATCTTGCCATTTAAGTATGATGAGCATAAAGTTGGGATTCCAAGAGATTTGTTTGTAAAAGCTTTAAATGAAGAAGGAATTCCGTTTGGAGCAGGTTATGTTAAACCTTTATATTTAAGTCCAATATTCCATGAGAATAAACACTTTATATTAAATTTATTTGGTAAAGATATTAGTTATGATAAAGGTATTTGCCCGGTTACAGAAAGATTGTATGAGAAAGAAGTTATATTAACATTAATGGCAAGGCCACCAGCAACTTTTAATGATATGGATGATATTGTTGGAGCAATGAAAAAAGTTATTAATAATAAAAATGAATTAGAAGATTTAGTTCAATAAAGTAGTTTTATAAATTTTTTTAAATCTTTCAAATTATGAAAAATCTATTAATTGTAAATATAGACGAGAATATAAAAGAAGCTAGTTATTTAATCAATAAAAACAGAGAAAATTTATTTATTTTATATTTAAACAATAATATAATTAATAAAGATATAGAACATGAATTATTAGATGAACTATTTCTTCCTGAATATGCTTCTGAAATTTATGATTTTACAAGAAATTTTTCTAAAACCTGGCATAAATCAATAGAAAGTGAATTAAAATATTTTGATTTATCTTTGCCAAATTTAACACAGCAAGATATATTAAAGTTATGGCCAATATTATTAAAAATTAAGATATTGACTAAATTTTTTAAAAATAATAATTTTGATAATATTCATGTTGTAACAGAATATGAAGAAGATATAAGGATTATAAATGAAATCTTTAAAAATAAAAATATTAAAAGTTTTTTATTAAAAAAATCAAGTAAACAATCACCAAATTTAAAGGATATTTATTATAAATTAATAGCAAGATTTCAGAATCATTTATTGAGGAATTATTTATCTAAAAAAAAGAATAAATATAATATAATGTTTTTAGGAAATGTAAGACAGAATGCAAACTTATTAAAAAACTTAAGAAAAAATCCTAAAAATACAGTTATTCGGGCAGGAGAAAACGTTGGAAGAGCTTTATTTACAGAAACTTGCGATTATTACTTGACATTCAAGGAATTTAATAATAAAAAAATAAATAAGATTATTGAAGAGCAAAAAATAATACTTTTAGAAAAATTTAATAAATTAAAATTAAAAGATAAGATTTTTTATGGGGTTAATTTATTTAATGTTTTAGAACCAAATTTTAGAAAATTATTTTTGAATGATTTTATTAGATTAATAAAATATATTGAAATATTTAAATTATTAAGTAAAAATCTGGATATTGTTGTTGCACACAATGATGTAATATCTTTTGAAAAAACTGTAATTAAAACAGCAAATAAATTAGGCATTAAAACATTAACAATGATTGAAGGATTTTTACCAATAAAACAAATTAAAAAAGAAACCCAATTTATACCATTTAATGCTAAAATAATGGCCGTTCATTCAGAAGAACAGAAAAAAGCTATAATTAAAGAAGGAATTAGTAAAGATAGATTAGTTGTTACTGGTTATCCTGATTTCGATAAATATTTTAATTCTAGACCATTAAAAAAAGAATTAATTTACAAAAGATATAATATTCCTTTAAATAAAAAAATAATACTATATGTTGGGGAGAGGTATACAAAAAATAAATATGAAAGTTCTATCTGGGCAGCTCAAACTCAAG